>DASQQH010000406.1:0-8691 GCA_035643555.1 Acidimicrobiales bacterium
GACCGCCGAGCCCGCCGCTCCGGGACGAGCCGGGCCGTGTCGCCCCCGGGCTACCCTGGGCGGCACCGCCGGGAGGGACCGGCCGGGGAGGACCGGGGAGGTGGAGCGAGTGCCGACGCCGGTGGCAGGGGTGGTGATGGCGACGGGCGTCGCCAGGGAACCCGGCCTGGGCCTGGCCGTGGCGGTGGGCATCGGACTCATGGCCCTGGCAACCGTGGGGGGCGCGGTGCTCCGGTGGCGGCTGCCCCGGGCCTCCCCGGTGCCTCTCGCTGTGGCCGCCGCCTGCCTGCTGGGGGTGGTGGGAGCCGATCTGGCCCCCGACATCTGGAGGGGCATGGCGGCCGTCGGACTCCCCTGGTGGAGCGCCCCGCTGGCAGCCATGGCCGGCGTCGCCGGCGCCGGGGCGCTGCTCCGGCCCGGCTGTCCGTGCCGACCCGGCCTGGCCAGAGGCGGGGGAACGGGGGTGGCCCTGGCCGCTCACCGTGTCCTGGAGGGGGCCGCCGTGGCGGTGACCGGCTCGGTCGCCGTGGTGGCCGCCCTGGTCCTGCACGCCGCCAGCGAGGGGTTCGCGCTCACCTCCCTGCTCGGCGGCGAGCGACGCCGCACGATCGCTTCCTGGCTGACGCTGGCCTGTGTGGCCCCGGCGGTCGGGGCGGTGGTCCTGAGCGTCGTTCCCCTGCCCGACCAGGCCGATCCCCTTCTCACCGCCGTGGTGGCCGGTGTGCTGGTCCGCATGGCCCTCGCCGCCTGGCAACTGGCCGTCGCCGGGCGCGGCGCCGACCGCCCGCGAGGCAGCCTGCTGCGCCGGAGCGGTTGGTGGCCCGCGCGCCCCGCAGTACGCAGCGACCGGACGGTGGGGCCCGCCCGGGGATGACGGCGGACCGAGCCGAGCGAGTGGGGAAGGGGATCTCGGGGGCTCGTCTCCCCCCAGGTAACGGGCCGCGGCGCCCGGGGGACCAGCCTCCCCCAGTCGGCCTCCGCCCGCCGGGCCCGGCCACCCCGGGGACCTCCTGGGACCTGGCCCCCTACCGTGGCACCCGGTGGTGGTGACCTGGACGTCGACGTGCCCGGACCGCCTCTCGCCGCCTGCCCGTGATCGCCTCGGTGGCCAGGGCATGCCAGCCCGCCATCAGCGTCGTCGGGGGGACGTGGTGGCGACCCCGTCGCAGGCGGCCCCGGCGCTCCTCCGGCGGGCCGGCACCCCCGCTCCCACGCCGGGCGACCCCAGCGGCAGCACCTGGAGGGCCTACCATCTGCCTGCGCCCCCCACGATGATCACGGGGCGGGCGGGCCATACCGTGGTCCGCCACCTCGGCGTGCGCACCGCCGACACCGTGGGCGGCGATGACCCGAACCTGACCGGCCACGCCGCCCCCGGTCACCAGCCGGGGGAAGGCTCGTGAGGCCCGGCACCGCCCCGGCCTCGACCGCCGGTGTCGTGGCCACCGGCGGCAAGAGGAGGAACACCACATGACCGGTCCCGGGCTGCTGGCCTTCGGTGAGGCCCCGAGCTCGGTCGTCCACGCCCAGGTCCTGCTCACCTACGTCCAGACCGGGCCCCTGGCCCTGCTGGCCGACGCCGCCGAGGTGGTCGCCCTCGTCCTCTACGCCCTCGGGGTCCGCCGCCTCCGGGCCAGGGGCCGGGCCTGGCCCTGGTGGCAGACCGGGTGCTTCGCCCTGGGGATCCTCCTGGTGTGGGTGGCGGTCGGCTCGGGGCTCGCGGCCTACGACGACCTCAACGTCACCATGCACGTCATCCAGCACCTGGTGCTGATGATGGTGGCCCCGCCCCTCCTCACCGCCGGGCGGCCCCTCACCCTCTTGAACCAGGCGGGCTCCCGGGCCACCCAGGTCCGCCTCATCGGGATCCTCCGCAGCCGGGCCGTCGCGGTGCTCACCTTCCCCGTCGTGGTGTGGTTCCTCTACTACGGCTCGATGTACGTGTTCTTCCAGACCGGGATCTACCCCTATTCGGTCACCCACCAGCTGTTCCACGACGTCACCCACGGGTGGTTCCTCGCCGTTGGCTACCTGTACTGGCAGCCGATCATCGGCCTCGACCAGGCACGGCGCCAGGAGTCCTACCCGGTCCGCCTGGGCCTGTTGTTCGTGGGGATGCCCTTCGAGGCCTTCCTCGGGATCTCGATCATGGGCGAGGCCGCCCCCCTGGCACCCATCAACACCCTGGGGAACACCCACAACGCCGGGGCCGTGTTCTGGGCCCTGGCCGAGGCCCTGACCGCCGCGGGGATGGCGCTGGTGGCGGCGCTGTGGTTCGCCAGCATCGACCGGGAGACCGCCAGGGAGGACCGCCGTGCCCCCGCCCGGGACGAGGCGAACCGGGCCCGGGCCGCCGAGCTGGGGGTGGAGCTGCCCGAAGGAGCCACCCTTCCGTGGTGGCGCCTGGCAGAGCTGGAAGCCCAGGCAGCGCGGCGGGCGGGCGGAGGACCCGAGGGGGGCGACCGGTCCGCCCCGGCGTGAGTCCCACGACCGGGGCGCCGGATGGCCGCAGGGTCCGGGGCTGGTGGTCCCGACAGGGCGGGCCACCCCGGACCACCGCACCCGGTGAGGGGCGCGGGCGCCGGTAGGGACCTGGCCGGGCGGGGTCGGCGCCAGGTGACCGGGGGCCGATTGTCGCCCGGGACAGGCCCGACGTCGGAGGGTGCCTCATCGGGGCGAGGGGCTCGGGTGCTCCGATCGCCGCCCGCCACGTCCGGCCCCCCGGTCCTGCCCAGCCCGTGGGCCACGCCCCGCGATCCCGGGGACAGGGGCTGGGGGTGTCCGACCATAGCCACGCTCCCTGGCGGGTCGGCCCCAGGCCGGGTGCGCCCGCTGGGCGAGACCGCGGCGGCTGGGTGTGGTCCGGGGTGTGGTGGCTACCTGCTGTGGCGACCGTCGGCCTCGTGGCCCGACGCCCGTTGCAGCGCATCGTCGAGCCATGCCCCCAGCTCCGCCTCGGGGGCGGCCCCGGCCCGCCGGGACAGCACCTGACCCCTCGCCATGACCAGGAGGGTCGGGATGGCCCTGGCCTGGAACCGCCCGGCCACCTGGGGCGCCTCCTCCACGTTGACCCTGACCAGCTTCACGCGCCCGGCCCGGGTGGTGGCGAGGCGCTCCAGCACCGGGCTCACCATCCGGCAGGGACCGCACCACGGCGCCCACAGGTCGACCAGGACGGGGAGCTGGGCCCGGTCCACGACCTCGGCGAAGGTGGCGTCGACGGCATCGACCACCCACTCGAGCGGTGTGTGGCAGCGGGCGCACCTGGGGAGGCCGACCGCTGCCGGCGGTACCCGGTTCTTGGCGCCGCACGTGGGGCAGGCCACGATGCCGCCAGCCTCTTGGGCCATGGTCCTCCTCTGGTCCCTATTCCTCATGGCCAGTATGGCCCCACGTTGCCCGCCCTGCTCGTGGACGAGGCGGACGGTCGTCGGTCCTCGCCCAGTCGACAGCGGCGCCGGGGTCGCCGGCCCTCGGCCGGAGGATGTGGCGCCCCACAGCCCTGGCCCGGCGGTGCCGCCAGGAAACCCAGCGCCCCCATGGGTCGTCGGTCCCGGCGCCGTGAAGGCCCCGGTGCCGGGCTCCGGGCCGTCCCGGTGGCAACCGTCCCGGCCCGGGCGGATCGTGGTAACACGGTCGCCGTGACCGACGTCGCCGTCGAGCTGGGCGGGCAGTTCCGCTCGAGGGGGCTGGCCGAGGCCTTCGTGTCGACCCACCGGGCCGAGCTGGCCCGATGGCCGTTGCCGGTGGACCCCCTCGACGTCGCCGGCGACGACGGCACCACCGGTGTCCAGGTGTGTGGCCGCCCTACCGGGGCGCCGCTGGTCCTCCTCCACGGGGGTGGCTGCACCTCCACCAGCTGGTTCGCCAACGTGGGCGCCCTGGGCGACGCCCACCGGGTCTACGCCCCCGACCAGATCGGCGACGCCGGTCCGCCACCCCCCGCGCCTGGCGCATCCCGGGACCCGGGCCCACGGGCCTCGCTCCCCCCTCGGCCACCGCCGGCCGGGTACCTCAGGGCCGCGACGGGCACCGGAGCGACGGTGCCCGCACACGCCCCCGCGCCACGTAGCCGGGCCCTGTCGCCCGGGACGGCTCGCTCCCGCAACCCGCTCGACGCCAAGGACACCAGCAGGCCACGCCGATGAGGAACGAGGCCCCCTCCCCCATCCGACCGGGTCAACGACGAGCGGTGGCGCCGGCGGCCCTCATGGCCTGTGGGCTTGTCCTGGCGGCCTGTGGCGTCGTGGGCCCCACCCACCCCCAGCCGTCCGCGACCACCGCTCTCCCCCCGGGCGGGGGGGTGAGCTCCTCGGCGCCGACGACCGCGCCGCTCCCCTCCGCCGCCCCGCCCTCGGCTCCCGGGGCGACCCACCCGTCACGGTGCCACACCGCCCAGCTCTCGGCGCAGGTGGTCCGACGAGGAGCCGCGACCGGCCACGTCGGCCAGACCATCGCCCTCCGGAACGTCTCCTCGTTGGCCTGCACCCTCTATGGCTACCCGGGCCTCCTCATGCTTGACGCCGCCGACAGGCCCCTCATGACACGGGTCAACCGGGGCACCAGCTACGTCGTCCACGCCCAAACGCCGGCCACGGTGACACTGGCGCCGGGTGGAGCCGCCTCGTTCGCCCTCGGGTACCGGAACGCCACCGGCTACCCGGGGTCCCGGTGCCCCACGTCGGCCCGTCTGGAGGTGACGCCGCCCAACGCCACCCACCACCTCGTGATCCCCGATCGCCTCAGCCCCTATGGACCCTGCGGGCGGATCACCGTGTCACCCGTGTACCCCGGCACCGGACCCCAGCCCTGAGCACCACGACCTCGGCGGGGAGGTGCGCCGTCGCTGAAGGGTCTGACGATGGTCGCCTCCGACAGCGAGGAGGAAGATGCCACCGGGACGGAGGCATGACCTCGGTCGAGGCGGTCCCGACCACCTTCCAACTGGTGCTGTGATCGACCTCGGGTCCATCGCCATCACCGAGGCGGAGGTGGTCGACTTCGGTCGGCGGTATGACCCCCCTTTCACACCGACCCCGAGGCGGCCAAGGCCTTCCGTTACGGCGGGCTGATCGCCAGCGGCTGGCATACCGTTGCATTGCTGGCATCCATAATCCCAGTGGTCGAGGTCAACGTGGCCACACTCTCATCACAGCGCTCCATCAAGAGGTACACGCCTGAGAGATGGCCGCCGCATCGCTTGTCAACTGGGCAACGTTTGGACTGCCATTGCCTGCTGCAGTCAGGTCTTGGTTGAACTGGTTCACGGCGGCCTGCACAGAGGGCGACGCTCCTCTGGCTTCCTGGGCGAGCTGGGCCGTGAAGTCTTGTATCTCCCCTGGAAGGGCCGATGGGTTGTCGGCTGCCGAGGAAAGTGCCGAGTCGATCTGGGCGAGGGTTGTCGTGATCTCCTGGCAAGCCGGGCTCACACCGGAACTCGACGAGGTGGTGGTTGTCGTAGGACCACCCGACACCTGGGAGATGTTCGCTGACTGGATGGCGCCGTTCGATACCTGATAGCTACCGCTGAAGTAGTTGCCACCGCTTGTCAGGAGAACCGTGACAGTGCTCCCCGAGTCTCCGATGACCGTCACCGAGGAGGTCCCCACAGCACTGGCGTTGGCCTGGGCGAAGGCGCTCTCGGAGCCAACGCTCCCCTGAAGGTTGTCACCCCCCAGTCGCCAGGCGTCCTGAAAGTTGCCAGCGTTCATGTCTCCCCAATAGGCCATCACGATGCCCGCAGGCGTTGCTGGCATGGATGGAGGCGGCGTGGAGGTGGTTGTCGACCCTGACCCACCGCCAATGTTCTCCCCATTGCGCAGGCGGCCAAGGAGAGACTTGACGTTATTGATCGGGATGGCAAAGCCGATATTGGATGCCTGCACCGTGTAGCTACTCATAGCCCCGGCGGTGTTCATCCCCACGACGTGGCCAGTGGTATCGACCAGGGGACCGCCCGAGTTTCCTGAGCTGATAGGAGCATCGGTCTGGATGAGTCCGGCGAGACTCTCAGTGCTCCCACCGCTGTCGTTTGAGACCTGAATATTCCTATTGAGGGCCGACACAATGCCCTGAGACACGGTGGGAGCTCCCTGCAAGGCCAGCGCATTGCCGATTGCCACCACGGGGGTTCCCACTGCCAGCGATCCCGAGTTGCCAAACGACACCGGGGTTAGCCCCGAGGCGTCCTGGAGCTTGATGAGGGCCACATCTGCTGGAGCATCCACGCCCACCACCGAGGCTTGATAGGTTCGGCCCTGGCCGTTGATGGTTGCACTCAGGCTGTCCTGGCCGGCAATCACGTGGTTGTTGGTGAGCACCTCACCATTGGGAGAGATGATCATACCCGTGCCCGAGTCCCCGCCACTAGCATTTTGCCCTGAGATATCCACCACCGATGGACCGAGCTTCTTGGCAATCTGGGCGGTGGTCAGGGTGGGCGAAGGCCTCGGCTTTGGGGGCGGTAGTGGCACAGCAGCAGCCTTGGATACCGGCTGCTTGCGGACCACGAACCAGTAGGCGCCACCGCCACCGGCGAGCAGCACCAGCAACACAACAATGGCGGAAATCAGGAACGGCTTTGCCTTCTTCTGTGTTTTCTGAATCGGCCGGACCTGGGGAGTACCTTGCGGTGGTGTGGGAGGGCCACTGGGGGGGGTATAGGTTGTGTGAGTGGGACCCACGATGGAGGGGAACTCAGGGGTCTGATCAGATGGCGACGGTTCGTAATCCGCCATATTGGTCCCACAGGACCGGCAGAACCGAGCGTCGGGAGGGCTGACTTGCCCACAGGATGGGCAGGTGATCTGCTTATTCATTGTTATTGTCCAGTTCCCCCCAAGTCTAATAAGAGTCAGGCACGCCCAGGATAGGCTGCGTAATCCACCTCGGAGGTGGTGGCTGCGTCCAGAATGGACCACACCCAGAAGCCGAAGGCGCCCCGCCACGCCCGAGATAGGCTCTGCCATCCGGTTACCGAGGGAAAGAAGTTCCTCCTGGGCAATCGGCTGAAACAGCGACTGGTTGGCCGCCGGCTTGGCAGTACTGGCCCACGTGGGGCATCTGGACGGGGGTCAGGATAGTTACTGGTAGGGGTTCTCGGTCTCTTCATTGCTCTTGCCAAACACGAGATACGTCGAGATTGCCAGTCCGATGAGAAAGAGCCCGAGGCCTCCGAGTACGCACCGATCAACGGGATGATCGCTGCGGACACCAGGGTCTTCTTGCGGCTGCAGAACAGCAGCCTCCGCCCTTCCCTCTCCCGCTGACTCATAGCTCGTTGTGCTTGTTCCTTGTATTGACTCGAACGCCGTCCGCGGTGCTTCAGCATCGACCTAGCGAACCTCGTTGGTGGAGCACTACAACGAGAACGCTTCGTCGGAGGCCGGCAGCAGCGGCTGGTGGAACCTCGTACCGAGGCACAAAGGAGCACACCAACCGCTGTCTCGCGCTCATGGGCCTCACAGGACGCCGCGGTTCAGGCCGTCGCGGCGGCCCGGAAATCGTGCCCGCAGCGCCGGCAAGCGGTGTGGCCTCGCTTCACGTTCGACCCACACACCGGGCAGTCCCGCCCCCGGGACTTGGTGACCAGCCACAGGACCAGCAACAGCAGGTCCCCCACCAACCAGATCGCCACCAGCATCGCCTCTCCGATGCCCGTACCGATGGCCGAGCCGGTCTGGCACGCCTGGACATACTGCTGGCCGGCGCAGTTGGTGGCATTGGACGCCGAGACACCCCCACCGATGATCCAGGCGAGCATGATGGCGTTGAAGACGAGGATGACCCAGGTCATGACCCGCCAGTGCGGACGCCAGATGCGCCGATCGCCCTTCGTGGCCTCCTTCGACTGCACCCCTCCGTACCTCCTCTGTGCCTAGGTGGGGACCGCCCCCACCCCACCGGGGCCCGGCGGTGCCGGGTCCCGGAAGGCTGTCGGGCGAGCCATCGATCTGTATCGGCCCTTCCGTCCGGTGGCCCCAGGTCCACCCTGAGTGCCAAGTGACCCTACCATACACCTATGTACGCTCACCAGGGTTCGTTGATTGGTGCCCCTGCATCTGACTCGGGACACTGATGCGAACACGGCAGTGTACGCTTCGGCTATGACAGCTTCGGAAGGATCAAGCGACCTCGGCTCACGGCTACGGGCGCTGCGCCAGGCTGCCGAGCTCAGCCAGGAGAAACTGGCTGCTCGTGCGGACCTGTCGGCCGCCACGATCCGGCGTATCGAGCTGGACCAGCTCGACCCCAATCTGGCCACGCTGCGTGCGATAGCAAGGGCCTTGGGAGTGGGCCTCGCCGAGTTGGTCGAGGAGGAAGAGCCGGCCTAGAGCTAACGGGAACCCCTCGGCGGGCGAGGGAGCAACTCGACCCCGGCGCAGCGGTGCCCGGGCAGGTGGTGGCGGCCTCCAGGTGGCCTCAGGGTTCGAACTCCAGCCAGTCGCGATGCCAGAGGAACGCGCAGCGACGGTGGCAGGGACCGTGCGCAGCCAACGGCTCGCCGTCACAGCGGGCCCCGTCGAGCACGTACCACTCGCCCACGGGGTGCTGCCACCGGGGGAGGTGGGTGAGGGTCACGCGCTCGGCCACCTGGGGGCCCCCGCAGAACCGCTCCATGCCCCGGCTGAAGCAGACGCCGTCCCGCTTCCCCGCTCGGTCCAGCGTGCGCCGGATCTCGCCCTCCGACCT
>DASQQH010000407.1:0-4374 GCA_035643555.1 Acidimicrobiales bacterium
CACCA
Source organism: Acidimicrobiales bacterium (assembly GCA_035643555.1). Lineage (GTDB taxonomy): Bacteria > Actinomycetota > Acidimicrobiia > Acidimicrobiales > JAJPHD01 > DASQQH01. Next base: position 6 of record DASQQH010000407.1, read on the forward strand.
CCCGACAATGGCCGAGGACCGCCCCCGCTGCCCAGGCGGCCCCGGGCCCCCTGCCCCGGGGGTCAGTCGGGCCAGCGGAAGACCGGGGTGAAGGTGGCGGCGTCCTGGTGGGAGATGACGTCGTCCCAGCGGTGCCAGGCGAGGTTCTCCTCGACCCGGGCGCCGCTCCGCATCGCCGCCAGGCAGCGGGCGAGGCCCGCCTCGTCCGCCGCCTCGTAGACCACGAAGGTCCGCCTGGGCTGGGGGCGGTCGCTCCCGTAGCGGCGCACGGCGACCCACCCGGGGACCTCGGCCACGTTCCGGGGGAGGTACTCGCCCTGGTACCAGGCGGCGAACGCCGGCTCCGCGGTCTCGGGGACGTCGGCGGTGACCAGGAACAACGGGCGGCCGGCGAAGGGTCCGTCCCAGGCCCGGCGGGGGTGGCGGTAGATCTGGCGATAGACCCGGCGCTCCACGTCGTGGACGTGGGTCGTCACCCAGGCCCGCCAGTGCTCCCGCTCGGGATGGCCCGGGGGGAAGGCCCCCTGGGAGGTCAGGCGGTCGACGTCGGCGTCGGGGCCGCACTCGTAGATGGCGAGGGAGCGGCGGTGGTACCACCGCAGGCTGCCGTCCACCCCGGACTCGACGTAGCGGCGGGCGGAGGTGAGCTCGGGGGCCGCCTCCAGGACCGCGGGGATGTGCTGGGCGTGGTAGTAGCGGGTGAACTCGACCTCGTGGTCGGGATCCACGGTCAAGGTGACCACGTAGATCAGGTGCTCATCGGGCATGTGGGTCCTCCTCGCCGGGCGGTCACGGTCGGCGCCGCGGTCCCCGTCACGCGGGCCTCCACCGCGGGTGGGCGAGCAGCGCCGGCGGCAGAGGGGTGCCACGCCGTAGCGCCGGAGGGGTCAGCGCCGTTCGGCTTCACGCTACTACTCCGGCCGGAGCTCCCGGGGAGGCCGCCCGGCAAGCGACGGCGCGCCGGGCGGGGATGGACGGAAACGAGACGAGGGTGGTGGGGCCGATGGGGACCAGGGCGGGGAGCCAAGGGTCGGCGAGGCGCCAACCTCGGGGGAGAGGGGAGCACGCAAGGAGTCCCGAGCGCATCGCCGCCCTTCCCCTTGGGGGACCGGGGCCCCGGCCCGGGGTGGGCACGTCGTCCTGGGCCAGGGGGACGTGGGCTGGATGGCGGCGTCGGCTCGCACGACCGGAGGTCCCTCTTGGCTGGGGGACATGCTGGCCGGGCCACCTCCCGGTCCTGCGGCCCAGCGGACACACCGGTCCGGTGCTGGGTGTCCGACTGGCGATCCCCTGGTCGCCGACATCGCGTTGCGGGCGGAACGGATCCGTGGGCGCTGCTCCAGCTCGCAGCTCCCGGCCGTCCCGTCCGAGCGCCTCGCAGCCCCACCCCCGGTGGCGTTCTCCTGGTGACGTCGGCCTGGCCGACCCACGTCCGGGCCGCTGCATCAGTCCCTGTTTCCAGACCACGTCGAGAGGGGGGTGAGGCCACCAGCGCCAGAGTGATGTTGGCGGTACCCTGTTGGCGTGTCCTGGCGAGCCCGGTGGCGCGTCTATGAGTATGTGAGGAACAGCCTCTGGATCGTCCCCCTGGCATTTGCCGTTCTGGCCATCGCGCTCGGGATCGGGATGCCAACGGTGGATCACCACACCCGCGCGACCATCGGCATCTCCTTTGGCGCCGATGCGGCCAGAGGGGTGCTGGGAGCGATCGCCAGCGGCATGATCACCTTCACCGGCTTCGTGTTCTCGATTCTCCTTCTGGCCGTTCAGTTCGGCTCCAGCCAGTTCTCACCCCGGATGCTGCGGCGCTTCCTGCGTGACCCGACCACCAAGGTGGCTCTGGGGATCTTCATGGCGACGTTTATCTACGCCCTGCTGGTATTGCGGGTTGTCGGCACCGGCACGGACAAGGCGTTTGTTCCAAGCAACTCGATTTCGGTGGCATTGTTCCTGTTGCTATTGAGCATGCTCATGTTCCTGCGGCTAATCAGTCGCACCACCCAGGGCCTCCGGGTTGCCGCCGTGCTGCGCGACCTGGGCCGAGACGCGCGCCGGGCAGTTGACCGGATCTACCCCGAGCTCGCTGTCGAGGCGAACGATGAACATGCTCTCCTGCCCGAGCTCCTCGGCCCGGCGCGTCTGGTGGTGTACCGCGGGGCGCCGGGGGTGCTACAGAGCGTCGATCGACGGACCCTGGTGGATGCGGCCCGCAAGGCAGACGCGGTGATCGAGCAGGTGCCTCGGATCGGTGAGCTGATGGCTCCAGGCTCGCCGCTGTTCCGGATCCATGGGGATGGCGACGCCATCACGGACAGGTGGCTGGGTCAAGCGGTGGCGGTGGGCGACGAACGAACCATGCGCCAGGACCCGGCGTTTGCGTTTCGCCTCCTGGCCGACATCTCCATGAAGGCCCTTTCGCCCGGGGTCAACGACCCGACCACCTCCACCCAGGCGCTGGACCAGATCGACTTGCTCCTGCGCCACATCGGGCGCCGCCGGCTGGCACCCGGTATCGGCTGTGACGAGACGGGCACCGTGAGGTTCTGGTATCCCACCCCGTCCTGGGAGGATTACCTGAGTCTGGCCGTCGACGAGACCCGTCATTACGGTGCCGGTTCGGTCCAGGTGACTCGGCGTCTCCGGGCGCTTCTCCAGGACCTGCGAGAGGTGGTTCCCCCGTTCAGGCGGGCGGCGATCGACGTCAAGCTCGAACTGGTGGATGCCGCCGGGGATCGCGCCTTCCCCGAGCAGGGGGATCGTGCCGAAGCTGCAGAGCGGGATCGCCAGGGTCTGGGGGCGACAGAGGTGCTGGGTGCTCCCCGGTGGCCGGCTGCACCGTTCGACGGGTCGCCGTGACGGGTCGTGCCCATGGCCACGGACTGATCACTCCCCTGGGGCTCACCCCCGAGCCGCGGTCGGCGGCGCGGTCCACGGTCGACGATCCGGACGCTTGTGAGCAGGACCCTCTCGATCGAGGGTTCACCGTCGTCTGGCCGACGCAGGGCGCAAGCTGGGGCCGTTTCGTTGTGGTGGCTGATCCGGATCGCCCCCTCCGTCGTGCTTGCGAAGCTGTGAACGGCTCCACAGGCAACGGCTGCCGGTCGCGGCACCACTGCCCCTCAGGAAGCCCGCGCGAGGTGCCCCGGATCAAGCGTCGCGTCACATGCTGACGGAACGGATCAGCGCCCCCGAGTGGCCGATGGCATGTCGCCACGTCGGCAAGAGTCTGGCGCGCAGGGCCGGCCACCCGCCGCCGCGCTGATGGCAGCTCTCGATGTCAGATCACGTCGTTCCGCCTGGACCGAGGCGGACCCAGCTAGGACCGGAGGGGCGGGCCGCCGATGAGACCACAGGTCGACGCAGTCGTGGTGGGCAGCGGACACAACGGCCTGGTGGCCGCTGCCTACCTCGCCAAGGCCGGCTGGGGCGTCGAGGTCCTCGAGGCGAACCCGGCTCCTGGTGGCGCCGTTGCCACCGAGGACCTGACCCTCCCCGGCTACCACCATGACACGTTCTCATCCTGGCACCCGCTCTTCCACCTCTCCGCCGCCTACGCCGAGCTGGGCCAGGACCTGGCGGGGCGGGGCCTTGCCTACGCAAACGCCGACGACATCGTCACCGCCGCTGTGGGGGAGGATCGTCCCCCGGTCGTTCTCCACCGGGACCAGAACCGCACGGCGGCCGGTCTTGGCGAGCAGGACGGGGCAACCTACATCGAGGATCTCGGGGCGTTCTCCACCCATGGAGCGGCGATCGGGAGGCTCATGGGTTCCGAGCTGCGTTCCTGGGAGACCCTCTCCCAGGTGGCCCGCCTGGGTGCCCGGCTGGGGTGGCGCGCCAGCCTCGACGTCGGCGCGCAGGCCGTTGCCTCCGCCCGCGCCTGGCTCCGGGAGGGGTACCGGACCTCGGCGGCCGAGGATCTGCTGTCCCCCTGGATCCTGCACACGGGGCTCACCCCCGATGACGCCGGCGGGCAGCTGCAACTGCGGGCGCTTGCCAGCGCCCTCCATCAGGTGGGGCTGCCGGTGGTCCGCGGGGGATCGGCGAACTTCGTCGACGCGCTGGTCCGCCTCATCGAGGATCACGGCGGGAGGGTGCGGACGGGGGTGGAGGTGGACCGGGTCCTGGTCGAGGGTGGCAGGGCCGTCGGCGTTCGAACCGGAGCAGGGGAGCTGGGAGCCAGCCGGGCGGTCATCGCCAATGTCACGCCCACCCAGCTGTACCACCACCTCTTGCCGGGGGAGGTCGTTCCGCCCCGCGCCCTCCGTCAGGCTGGTCGCTACCGGTACAACCGGAGGGCCGGCGCCCAGATCCACCTGGCCCTCTCGGAGCCGGCCCGCTGGCGCGAGGACAGCCGCCTCGACCACAC
>DASQQH010000408.1:0-2243 GCA_035643555.1 Acidimicrobiales bacterium
GACCGAGCGGCCGAACTGCGAGAGGCCTGACTGAGTCCGGAGACCCAGCGCTTCGGAATCATCCCCACCTGTTGGCGTGTGACAGCCGACCCCTTGATGACCACCCGGTGCCTGGCCGCCCGTCTCCACTGAGACCTCTGTCGTCTTAATCAGTGCCCAACTGGGTCCTTCACATCTTCCAATCCTGGGTGGAGGATGGTCGGCGTGAAGATCACGGCGATCGAGGCCATCCCCTTCGAGATCCCGTTCCGGCGCCCCTTCTCCTTTGCCAGCGGAACCGCGGCCGTCGCCGACCACGTGTTGGTGCGAGTCCACACTGATGAGGGCCTCGTGGGCCACGCCGAGGCACCCCCTCGCCCCTACACCTACGGGGAGTCACAGGTCTCGATCGTCGCCGCCCTCCGGGACTGGTTCGCCCCGGCCCTGAGCGGGGTGGACCCCTTCGCCCGGGAGCGCATCGCAGCCGTCCTGCGACGCACCGTGGGGAACCCGGCTGCCAAGGCCGCTGTGGACATCGCTGTGTGGGACATCATCGGCCAGGCCACGGGCCAGCCCGTCCACAGCCTGCTCGGCGGCTATGCCGAGGCCGTGGCGGTGACCCACATGGTCGGCCTGGCCTCTCCCGCCCAGATGGTGGAGGAGGCGCTGGCGGCTCGGGAGACCTACGGGATCACCTCGTTCAAGGTGAAGGTAGGGCGCTCGCCCTACGGGGTGGACGTGGAGGCGTGCCGGGCCCTGCGCAGCTCCCTCGGTGACGATGTCGAGCTGTATTTGGATGCCAACCGGGGTTGGCCGGGCGACGAGGCCCTCCGGGTCCTGGCCGCCGTCGCCGACGTGGGGGTGACCATGGTGGAGGAGCCCGGGCCGGCCGACGACGTCCTGGCCCGGCGTCGGATCGTCGAGCGCAGCCCGGTCCCCGTCGTCGGCGACGAGAGCTGCACCCGCCCGGGCGAGGTGGCTCGCCTTCTCCTCGACCGCAGCTGCGATCTGGTGAGCATCAAGACGGCCCGCACCGGGTTCACCGAGAGCGCCAGGATCCTGGGCCTGTGCGAGGGCCTCGGGGCGGGGGTCCTGGTTGGCAGCCAGATGGACGGCACCATCGGCACCCTGGCCGGGGTGTCCCTCGCCGCTGCCCACCGGGTTACCGCCGAGCGCCCCGCCGAGCTGTCGGCCTTCTTGGAGATGGCCGATGACCTGCTGGCCGAGCCACCCGAGATCCTCGAGGGCCGCATGGCTCCCCCCGAGCGACCTGGCTTGGGGGTGGTCCTGGACCGGGAGAAGCTTGCGTGGTTCCGCACCGATCACTGAACACCCGAGCAGTGGCGAGCCCCGGTCGGCCGGGGCCACCCATGATCACCAGGAGGGGAACGTGTCCTACGAGAACCCGACCACGCCCATCCCTGTGGGCCAGGTCCCCGACGATGCCGATCCCCGGACCAAGCGGACGGCCCAGGTCGTGGGGGCCTTGCTCGAGCGCATGTGGGCCACGATGACTGACCTCGACGTCTCCTACGCCGAGTACGACGCGGCCAAGGACTGGCTCATCGCCGTGGGCGAAGCCGGCGAGTGGCCCCTGTTCCTGGACGTGTTCTTCGAACACGTGGTGGAGGCCCTGGCGGCGGCCAAGTCCGCGGCCAGTCCGTCGTCCATCCAGGGCCCCTTCTATGTGCCCGGCTCTCCCCTCCTCCCCTGGAACGGCACCGTTCCCATGCGCCGGGACGAGCCGGGCGACCGCCTGGTCGTCCGGGGGCGGGTGCGCTCGGCCGACGGCAGCCCGATCGCCGGGGCGGTCATCGACCACTGGCAGGCCGACGCCGATGGCTACTACTCCCACTTCCACCCCTCCTCACCCGAGGGGAACCTGCGGGCGCGGTTCGAGACCAATGAGGAAGGCGCCTTCGAGATCCACACCGTGCGCCCGGGGCCCTACATGATCCCCCACGAGGGACCGACGGGACACCTCCTCGAGGCTGCTGGGTGGCATCCCTGGCGTCCCGCACACCTGCACTACTTCGTCGACGCCCCCGGCCACGACCGGCTCACCACCCAGCTGTTCTTCGCCGGGGACCCGTGGCTCGGTACCGACGTGGCCGGGGCGACCAAACCGGATCTGGTCTTCGATCCCACCCCCCGTGACGACGGGGCCTTCGAGATCGATCATGACTTTTGCCTCCAGCCCGGGGTGGCCAAGCGCCAGGCGGTCTCGGCACTGGCTGGGGCCCCATGACGCCCTTCATGTCTCA
>DASQQH010000409.1:0-3879 GCA_035643555.1 Acidimicrobiales bacterium
CCGGCGGGGAGGACAAGTGGGGCCAGGGCTCGGGCCTGGTCCTGCTGCTGCCCCACGGGTACGAGGGCCAGGGCCCCGAGCACTCCTCGGCCCGCCTGGAGCGGTTCCTCACCCTGGCGGCGGGCGGCAACCTGCGGATCGTGAACGCCACCACCGGCGCCCAGTACTTCCACCTCATCAGGGCCCAGGTGCACCGCCAGGAGCGCCAGGTCCCGTTGGTCGTCTTCACCCCCAAGTCCCTGCTGCGGGCCCGCCACGCCCGGTCGTCCATCTCGGACCTGGTCGAGGGCTCCTTCCGGGAGGTGCTCGACGACCCGGCCACCTTCCCCGGCCCCGACGGCGAGGATCCGGCGATCCCGCCCGAGTCGGTCGAGCGGGTCATCCTGTGCACGGGCAAGGTCGCCTACGAGGCCATGGACCGCCGTCACGAGGCCGGGGGCCCGACGGTGGCGGTGGTGCGGACCGAGCAGCTCTACCCCTGGCCCGAGGACCAGGTGGCCACGGCCCTGGCCCGCTACCCGAGGGCCACCGAGGTCATGTGGCTGCAGGAGGAGCCCGAGAACCAGGGCGCCTGGGCCTTCGTCCACAGCCGGCTCCACCGGGTCCTGCGCAACGACTTCGCACTCGGGCACGTGGCCCGGGCCGAGTCCGGCAGCCCCGCCACCGGCAGCGCGGCCGTGCACCGCCTGGAGACCGAGGACCTGTTCAGCCGGGCCTTCGCCCCGCTGCCCGACCATCCGGAGTGAGGCCGGGCGGCGGGTGCCGGGCTCAGGTGGGGCCCGGGTGGGCGCCGTCCCGCAGGGGAAAGCCCACCACGGCCTCCAGGGCCTCGAGGGCCTCACCGGGGTCGGTGACCTTGATGGTGGTCATCCCCATGGCCCGGGCCGGCTTGAGGTTGACCCCCAGGTCGTCGAGGAACACCGCCTCGGCCGGGGTGACCCCCAGGCGCTCGCAGGCCAGGTGGTAGAAGCGGGGATCGGGCTTGCGGATCCCGATCTGGCTCGACTCCACCACCACGTCCAGGTGGGCCAGGTCCTCGCCCAGCTTGGTGGCGGGGCTCCCGTGGGTGTCGCCGATGTTGTTGGTGAGCAGCCCGGTGAGGAGGTGGCGGTGACAGCGGCGGACGGCCTCCACCATCTCCGGGCGCACCTCTCCGGCCACCAGCGCCAGCACGGCGTCGGCGGCCACCTCGTAGCCCTGGGCCCGGGCCTCGGCCTCGAACAGCGGGCCGAAGGCCTCCACCCCGACCTCGCCCCGCTCCAGGCGGGCCCAGGCGTTGGTGTCGGGATCGGTGGCGTTGAGCGAGCGGAGGAAGCCCGGGGGCAGCCCGGCCTGTGCCTCGTAGTCGGCGAAGGCCTGGAAGGGGCTGGACAGGATCACGCCCCCGAAGTCGAACAGGGCCGCCCGGATCACGGGGGGGAGCCTAGCGTCGGGCGGCCCGCGGTCCCCGGTGGCCGCCGGGGGCACCGACGCGGCGCTCCCGCCTCGTCGTGGTGGCTCCAGCCCAGGAGGAACCCGCGGTGACCGACCAGCCCAGACCCGGTCCGACGTCCCCCATCCCCCCGGTGGGCCGGCGACGCCTGGGGGCAGGTGGCCCCCTGGTGGGAGCCCTCGGCTACGGGGCCATGGGCCTGTCCGGCATCTACGGCCCCGCCGACGACGACGCGTCGGTGGGGGTCCTCCGGCGGGCGGTGGACCTCGGGCTCACCCTCCTGGACACGGCCGACGTCTACGGTGACGGCCACAACGAGACCCTGGTCGGCAGGGCGGTCGCCGGTCGGCGGGACGAGGTGGTGCTGGCCACCAAGACCGGCGCGGGCGCCGAGGAGGGGCTGGGTCGGCCCGAGCGGGTCCGGCGGGCGATCGACGCCAGTCTGGCCCGGCTGGGCACCGACCACATCGACCTGTACTACCTGCACCGGGTGGATCCCGCCACGCCCGTCACCGACACGGTGGGGGCCATGGCCGAGGCGGTCGCCGCGGGGAAGGTGGGCCACCTGGGCCTCTCCGAGGTGCGCCCGGCGACGCTGCGGGCCGCGTGCGCGGTGCACCCCATCGCGGTTGTCCAGCAGGAGTACTCCCTGCTCACCCGGGACCCCGAGGAGGGGCTGGTCCCAACGCTGCGGGAGCTCGGGGTGGGCCTGGTCGCCTACAGCCCCCTCGGACGGGGCCTGCTCACCGGCGCCCTCCGGACCCCCGCCGACCTTCCCCCGGGCGACCGCCGGCCCGAGCGCTACCCCCGGTTCGCCGAGGGGAACCTGGCGGCCAACCTGGGCCTGGTCGCCACCCTGGAGGAGATCGCCGCCGAGGTGGGGGCGACCCCCGGCCAGGTGGCCCTGGCCTGGGTGCTGGCGAAGGGCCCCGACGTCGTGGCCATCACCGGCACCCGCCGCCTGGAGAACCTGGAGGACAGCGCGTCGGCGGCCGGGCTGGCCCTCGACCCCGACGTCCTCGCCCGCCTGGACCGGGCCTTCCCCCCCGGCGCCGCCGCCGGCGACCGCTACGCCCCGGCGCTGCAGGCGCGCCTGGAGGGATGAGGCGGCGTGGCGGCACCGACCTCGTCCCCCGTCACCGTCTACTGGCGGCCCGGCTGTCCCTTCTGCGTGGCCCTGGGACTCGGCCTGCGGTGGCGGCGGGTGGCCTACGACGCACGCAACATCTGGGCGGACCCGGACGCGGCGGCCTTCGTCGCCTCGGTGACCGGCGGCGATGAGACCGTGCCCACCGTCACCGTGGGTGAGCGGGCACTGGTGAACCCGACGACGGGCCAGGTCGTGGCGGCGGTCCGGGAGGAGGCCCCCGGGGCGCTCGCCCGGTCCTCCGCCGGGCGGTGGCGCCCGATCCGGCGCCCGCGCCGGCGGGGCGGCGCTCAGACGTAGGCCAGCTCGGTGCTGATGTCGATGCTCCCGCCCACGCTGCGGGCCACGGGGCAGTGCTCGGCGTGGCTGGCGAGCGCCCGGTCGACCGCCGACCGGTCCACCCCCTCGTCAGCGGCCAGGTGGTAGGTCACCCTGATGGCCGTGATCACCAGCGTGTCGCCCTCGAGGACGACGTCACCGACGGCCTCGGCATGGAGACGACCGTCTCCCGCAGGGATGCCCCGGGCCTCCAGGGCACCCCCGAACGTGCCGGCCAGTCAGCCGGCGGCGGCCGCCACCACGTAGTCCAGGGTGGTGGCGTGGGGCTCGTACTGTCCCTCGGCGAGCTTGTAGTGCTCCGCCACCTCGTCGTGGACCCCGAAGGCCACCCGCTGGTCCTCGGCGGGGACCGTGGCGTAGCGCAGGGGGCCGCGCACCCGCTCGATGGACACCCGGGACTGGTAGGCCGTGTTGCTCATCGCTCGTCCTCCTTGAGCCGTCGTTGGGTGGCGTGGCGGAAGCGGTCGAACTCGGGGATCATGGCCTTGGCCTCCCGCTGGGCCTCGGGGACCCGCTCGGACAGGGCGACCACCGCGTACCGGGACCCGAGGAAGTAGGGGGGGAGCCAGGCGAGGGGCACCGCCCCCTTGCCCGGCCGGGGCGTCCCCGGGGTCGGGGGGTCCTGGCGCACCGCCGACCGGCCCAGGTCGCGCACCGCCGCCACCAGGTCCTCCTCGGCCAGACGGTCGGCGAAGTCCTCGCCCACCTGGCGGAGGACCTCGGACCCGTCGGTGTCCACCACCACCACGGCCGGCCGGGCGAAGGGCTTGCCCTCGTGCCACACCCCGGTGTCCTTGATAGCCCCCGTGCCATCGGGGTCCGAGAGCAGGGGGAAGGGCAGGGAGAGCTTCTCCACCATGGCGGCGTTGGCCTCGGGGGGGTCCACGCTGATCCCCACCGTCCGGGCGCCTGCCTCGGTGAGCTCCCCGTGATGCTCAGCCAGGCTGACCAGCTGGCCGTT
>DASQQH010000410.1:0-4421 GCA_035643555.1 Acidimicrobiales bacterium
GTGGCAGGTGCCGGGGCGGCCATGGCCCTGTCGCTCGCCCAGCGGCGGCTTTCCAGCGCCGCCCGGGGCCTCCGCCGTCAGACGATGCGGATCGAGGGGCGAGCCACCCTTGTCGACGGCAGCACTCGGCCCCTGACGGCGGGCGTCGTGCTGGCGCCCCTGGAGGGGGCGCTCAAGGCCTTGAGCTGGGCGACGGTGGCCCTGGCGGTGGCGTTGGCCGTTGCCCGGCTCCGGTGACCGCCCCGGCCTAGCGCCGGGCGGCCGGCTCGATGTGTCGGCGGAACCCCCCCACGGTGGCGTCGATGACCCGGTCGTGGCCCCAGCGGAGCAGGGGGGCGGCCACGCGGGCGGCGGCCCGCATCGCCGGCTGGCGCATCTCCAGGCGCCAGGAGGCGGTGGCCCTCGAGGCCCCGGGGCCCTCGGGTCGGAGGGCCACCGCCCCGGTCCCCTCCAGGTCCCCCGACACCGTGGCCTCGATGCGGTGGGGCCGGGCGCAGTGGTCGAGATGGACGGCGAGGACCATCCGGTAGGGCAGGGGAGGGCGGACGACACCGCGGAGGACGGTGCCCTCGACCAGGCCCTCCCCCTCGACCTGGTACCGACCGAGCCAGTCGAACCACCAGGGAAACCGCTCCAGGTGCTCGACCTCCTCCCACACCACCTCCGGCGGCGCCGCCAGGCGCCAGGTCTCCTGGAAGGAGATCACGTGTGGGGAGCCACGGGCCATGGGGACCATCCTGGGGGCCGGTGTCCGGCGCCGGCGCCCCGGACCGTCGTCAGATCTCGCCCTGGTACAGCATGAGGGTGAGGGTGAACCGGCTCCCCTTGGCGGCGGGGGAGACGGTGACGCCCATCTCCCAGTAGTAGCCGTCGGTGCCCGAATGGCGTGCCAGGATGGGGGTCGTGGCGCGCATCACGCTCCAGTGACGGCGGGCGAGCGCCGCGGGGAAGAACTGGCGGACCGCCGACACGCTGGCGGAGGTGGCGTAGGTGACGCTGCGGTCGTAGGTGTCGAGGTTCCGGTCGTGGTTGACCCGCCGTACGACGGTGGCCTTGGCGGGGACCGGCAGCGCGCTCAGCACGTCGGGGGGGATCTGGTTCTGCTGGTCCAGCGGGGCGAAGCCCGCTGCGGCGCTCCCGATGGCCAGGCCAGGCGCCCCGTAGGAGTGGGGCGGGGTGGGCCGGGCGGTCTGGTGCCCGGACCAGAAGGCGACCAGCCCGGCGGCGATGATCGCACAGAGCGCCAGGGAGAGATTGCGGATCAGGCGGATCCGGGGCACCCTGCCCCGTCGATCCCCGGTGTCGGCCATCGCGCTCGTAGCCTACCGGCGCCTGTCGGCGTCTCCCAGGCACCCCCCGTGGGCCGGGACGGACCGGAGGGACGTGGATCGGGCGGTCCCGGTGGAGGGGGCCGCCCCTCCCGGCGGGGCGTATGACCCCGGATCTGCCCGCCGGCGTCGCCCGGGCGCTGGGCCGGCCCGGCCGTGGTCCCCCGCCGGGCGCGACCGGCCCGGCGGTGGCGGGTGACCGCCGGCGGGGAACGCCCGACCCGGCGTGAGGGGGAGCCAAGGGTTGTGGTGGCGACACTAGGCTGGCGCGCTGCGGCGGCGTGGCCGAGTGGTTCAGGCAAGGGCCTGCAAAGCCCTGTACAGGGGTTCGATTCCCCTCGCCGCCTCGTTGGGTCAGCGACAAAACTGACCCACCCAAAGCGACACAACCCGCTGCGACCTTCGCCATCAGTCTGCAGGTGGGATGTGTCACCGATGGTGGTGCTCGATCGGCACCCCGAGGCCCCCGAGGGTCAGCCGGTCCGCGCCGGAGCCAGCGAACCTTGCCCTGGGGTGGTGCGGCCGACCCGTCAGGACGGGGGACGGTAGTCGGCGAGGCTGATCCGTCGCCGGCGGGCCCGCTCGAGGACCCGTGGGGCAGCGCCGTCGACCATCAGCTGGCGGAAGCTGGCGATCTTCCTCGTGTTGGCCGCCATGACGAGGAAGGCAACAAAGAGGCTCTGGGCGACAAGCCCGCGCACCCGCCGACGTCCGGGCTGGCCCAGGGCCTCGTGGGCCGGGTCCTTCAAGAAGCCGTTGGTGCCCTCGATCGTGTTGCGGTAGCTGGCGTAGGCCGAGCGCCAGGTCTCGGTGCCATAGGTGAGGTCCTGGCGGAACCGGGCACCCACGTCGGGGGCGATGGTGACCGCCGTCTGGGTGCAGATCTTGGGCGGTGTGGCCGGCGGGGAGAGGACCGGGATCTTGCCTGGCGAGGCGGTGGTGGGCCGCAGTGGACAGCCAAGATGGGGGCGCTCCCCCTGGGCCGGGCAGGCGAAGCGCTCGTAGCCGTCCTGGTCGGGGCCCTCCTTCTTCACCAGGCGAAAGGGCGCCCGGGCGGCGAGGCGGGCCCCGAAGGTGGACTCGTCGATCCTCCCGGCCCTCCGCTCGGCCGTGGCGGTGACAAGGGCCTCGGGCATGGCCGGGCAGTAGAAGGCCCCGTCGACGAGCATCGCCCCCTGGCTCGAGCCCTGGCGCCCGAGGTCGCCTTCCTTGTAGTCCATGACGAGGGAGTAGCCAAGGGCCTTGACCGGCAGGTGGAAGCGCTCGGGCCGACCCTGGGTGTAGCCCCGGTCCGCCCCGAGCATCCCGGCCCCAAAGCCCTGTTCCCGCACCCGGGCCAGGACCCGCACCCCGGTGCCAGCGGGGTCTTCCCCGGGACGGCCGAGGACCACCCCGATCGCCAGGTTGGGGTGGGCGGGGGTGACACCGGGTCCCCGGCCCATGGTGACGATGGTCGCCTCGAGCGCCCAGAAGAGCTTGCCCAGGGCCTTGCCGGTGGGCCCGGTGGCCTCCCGGTGGTCGCCCTGGCGCACATACCAGCCTCCGTCGGGATCGCTGGCCCGGCGCCCGGTTGAGCCCGAGGGCCCCCTCGACCACAAGGGCACCGGGGTGGCGTCGAGGCCGACCGAGCCTGAGAAGCCCGAGAGCTCCTCCTCGCTCGCGACGCGGACCGACGCCATCACGAGGTCGGCCACCGCCGCCTCGACAAGGCCCGGTCCACAAACGGCGCGCAGCCGGGAGAACAGGTAGCGGACCCGCCGGTAGGCGGCGAGGAAGGCCCGGGTGGTCCTTTGTGGCGCGCTGGGCACCCCGAGGACCACCCGAGCATTGTCCGACAGCCCGAAGCACAACAGGTCGGTGGCGGCCGTGAGATGGAGGGGCCGGTCGTCCACGGCGAGGACGAACAAGGCAACGAGCAGGGCACGCACCGACAGGGTCCGGGGACGCCCGGTTGGCCGGGCGAGCAGGGCCTCGAAGCGCTCGGCCACACCCGAGTCGTCGATCACCCGGGCACAGAAGCCAACCTGGTCGTCGGTCGGGACCGAAGCCCACGGCACGGGTTGGCCCGTGGTCACCGGCCCCGGTTATGGGCTCGGCGCAACCCGGCCTTGGTGTGGGGCGCGCCCTCGACGAAGTGGGCGTAGCGAAGGAGGGACTCGACCTCGCCGATCCCCGTGGCCCGAAGGATCCATGAGAGGGGCACCCCCTCGCCCAGCCGGTCACACACGTAGCTCGCCCGGCACCGGGCGACCGACAGGCCCGGAGCGCCGGGGTCGGCGACGAGGTTGGCCAACAAGGCGTTGAGGAAGTTGTGGTAGCGGCGTGAGGCCGGGCCGGGGTGGACCAGGTGGTCCTTGCCCACCCGCCGAGCGGCCGCCCACAGGGCTTCGCCGAAGGGCGCCGCCACCACAACGGTGCGCGCCCGTTCGCCGGTGACCGAGACGGTGACCCCCTCGGAGTCCACCCCGACGTCGCCGCCCCGGGCGGCCACCAGCTCACCCGAGCGCAGCCCGGCCCCGATCCCTGCGGCCAGCACCACGAGGGCCGCCTCGCCCCGCCACGCCTTGGGCTGGGCCTGACAGATCGAGACCAGCTCCGCCCGCTCGACGGGGCTGTAGGGGGCCTTGGCCCCCGCCCCCCGATAGCGCGGCCGGCCGACCGGGGGGACAGCGCCCAGTGAGCGGCGCAGCACCGAGCGGTAGCTACCGGCGGTCGCCTCGGTCCGGCCGGGGAGACCCTGGGCGCAGAACGCCTCGACGAGGGGATGGGACAGCGGCGGATCGTCGAGGCCCTGGGTGGCACAGAAGCGGGCGAAGGCCGCCATCACGTTTCGTTCCCGACCCGCCCGGGCCACCGGCATGATTGAATATTACTAGAGTCAAGTCCACCGATCGGGGATGCTGTGGCCATGGGGACCGAGGAGCGCAAGCGGGAGATCCTCGCCGAGATCGCCGCCCTGGGCTCGGTGGCACCCGGCTCGATCGTCGCCCGGAGGACCCGCTGCCAGCGCCAGGGCTGCCACTGTCGGGCGGACCCGCCCAGCCTGCACGGCCCCTATCCGACCTGGCTGCGCAGGATCAACGGGAGGCCGGT
>DASQQH010000411.1:0-5501 GCA_035643555.1 Acidimicrobiales bacterium
TGGCGTCCCGCACAAGGCTAGCTCGGCGGCGGGCGTCCGTGGCCTGGCGCTGGTAGCGGGCCGACCGGGTGGCGAGACCCCTGGTGTCCAGGCGCGCCGCCAGGCGGTCGCTCAAGTCGGCCCGTTCCTCGAGGCCCACGACCGCCGCCCACAGTGCCTGCTCCAGGTTCTCCAGCTGGGCGGCCTCCAGGCTCTCGGGGCTGAAGGCATGGCCCACTCGGCAGTGGAAGCGCAACAGGCCCCCCTCCTGTTGCTCCCACAGCGTGCCCCCGCACTCGGGACAGGTGAGCGGGGCGACCGCGCCCGCCTGGTGCCGCTCACTCGCCATGGCGCCCCGCCCGGGCGACGGCTCGTCGACCACGTCCCTTCCTCCTGGCTGTTCGGTCCCCGGGTTGTCGCTGGGGGGGTCATCCAACTCGTCGTCGTCTCCCGGCGGGTCGTCGGCCATCTCCGCCAGCCGGGCCACCGCCGCGGTCACCAGGCCCGGCATGGTCCGGGCCGACGCCACCTGGTCGGGGTGGGCGAAGCGGACGGCGCTGGCCGGCATGCTGGGAAAGGCGCTGTCGGCCGGGTCCTGGACCAGACACACCGCCCCGGCCCGCTTGAGCGCGAGGAGCCCGGCGGTCCCGTCGTCGAGCATCCCCGAGAGGACCACGCCGACCGCCGCCGGGCCGTAGGTGGTGGCCACGGACCGGAACAGGGTGTCGATCGCGGGTCGCACCCCGTTCTCCCGGGGCCCCCGCCACAGGGTCACCTTCCCGTCCTCGACGATCAGGTGACGATCCGGGGGGGCGACATAGACCCGCCCGGCGATCAGGGGCTCCCCGTCCTCGGCATGGTGGGCGGGGAGGCGCCCACTGCGGGTGAGGATGCCGGGCAGGACGCTCGAAGAGGACGGCGACACGTGCAGCACGACCAGCACCGCCGCCGGCAGATCCTCAGGGAGGCCGGCCATGAGGCGGCTCAGCGCCTCCACACCCCCTGCCGAGGCGCCGATGGCGACGACCACGCCAGCCGGCGACCCCCCTGTCCCGGTCACGGTGGAGTTGCTCCCGATGCCGGCAGCGTAGTTGGGCGAGCCGGGCACGTGGCCCATCGATGGGCTAAGCTCCGGAGAACTTTGGTTGAGCTCCGCGTTGTCCTGGAGCGAGGGGCAACCGACTTGTCGACGGTCCGGGCGACCCTTCGTACGGCGTTGGCCGCTAATGGCTGTCGTGTGGACCACGACCAGGCCGTCCTGCTGGCCAACGAGCTCGTGGTGAACGCCCTGCGCCACGGCGAGCCGAGCCCGATCGAGGTGGTGGTCCAGCTGCGGCCCGCCTCGCTGCGGGTCCAGGTCTCGGACCGGAGCCCCTCCCCCCCGGTGCCCATCGACCCTGGGGAGTGGGACGAGCACGGTCGGGGGCTGCTGCTGGTCCGCGAGCTCGCCACCGCCTGGGGCAGCTCGCCGATCCCCGGCGACGGGAAGGCCGTGTGGTTCGAGACCTCGGGGGAGGAGCAATAGGGGCACACCGGGCCAGCGAGCCCACCACCGCGAGGGCAACCCGGGCCGGTGCCGCCGGGCCGTGGTCGCTCAGGCCCTCCCGGTGGTCCCCCGGTGGCTGAGCCGGTCACCGGGCCGGCGGGCGGCGAGGCGTTCCGCCCCCCGGCGCCCCAGCCCCCGCGGTCGGCGGAGGTCCAGCTCTCCCCCACCCCCGCCAGCGTCGGCGCCGCTCGCCGGTTCGTCACCGACGCGCTGGCCGGATGGGGAGCCGCCGAGCAGGCCGAGGTCGCCGCCCTGCTCACCAGCGAGCTCGTCACCAACGCCCTGCTCCACGCCCGGTCGGGCACCAGGCTGGTCCTCACCCTGGAGGACGACCAGGGGTTGCGGGTGGACGTGCACGACGACAGTCCCCGTCTGCCCCGCCGGCAGCGCTACCGGGACCTGGCCTCGACCGGACGGGGCGTGGTGCTCCTCGACGCGCTGGCCGACCGGTGGGGGGCGGAGCCGGCCCGGGACGGCAAACGGGTGTGGTTCGTGCTCGCGCCGCCGCCGGACCCGACGGCGGGGGGTACCCAGGGGTGAGCGACACCGACCGGCTGGGAACGGTCCTCCTCATCGGGTTCCCCCTGGGCGTCTACGCGACCGCCCGGGTGCACTGGCAGGAGCTCCACCGGGAGTTCGCCCTGCTCAGGGTGGGCGAGGGCCAGTCCACCCACAGCGTGCCCCACCGGCTCCTCCAGCTGGTGGAGGACCTGGACCGGGAGTACGCCGGGGTCACCGACCAGGCGGACCTCCGCCGGGACGAGGCACTGGACAAGGGCGAGGAGCGCATCGACCTCGTCTACCACCTGCCGAGGTCGACCCAGGCGGCTGCCGCCACCCTGGGACGGCTCCTGGACGAGGCCGACGAGTACTGCCGCCAGGGCCGGGAACTGCTGACCCTGGCCCGGTCCCCCCAGGTGACGGCCTTCCACCGTTGGTATCTGGGCCAGATCGTCGACCAGTTGGACGGCAGGCCACCGGTCCCCTGGGAGGAGTGGCGGGAGGCAGGGTCGGAGGCGGCTCAGCCGTAGCGGGCGAGCAGCCGGGTCGCCGCCGAGGCGGCCACGTCGGCCAGCTCGGGCGGGTCGACCACCACGGCCTCGGGACCCAGGCGGAGCAGGAGCCGCTCCAGCCAGGCCACCCCGCCCACGGCCAGGACGACCCGCAGGCGCCCGTCGGCCGCCTCCTCGAGGCCCTGGGTCGGATAGCTCTCGGTGACCCACCGGCCCTCGGGGGGCAGGTCCAGGGTCACCAGGCGAGCCTCGGGCCCCGGGGCGAAGGTCTCGGGCACCTCGCGCCGCTCGGACCCCGCCCGTCCGGCTGCGGCCTCCTCGCCCGGCACCACCCCGGCCTGCCTGATCCTGTCGACCCGGAACAGGCGCCTGCCGCCGGCCAGGTGGCACCACGCGTCGAGGTACCAGTGCCCCTCCCGAGCGAACACGCCGGAGGGCTCGACCCGCCGGCTGGTGAGCTCATCCCGGGAGGCCGCGTAGTACCTGAGCTCCAGGGCCGATCCCTCCTCGACGGCCCGGCGGACCACCGGGAGGAAAGACGGCTCGTCCAGCTCGACGTCCACGGTGGAGCCAAGGACGCCCTCCAACTTGCAAAGGGCCCTGGCCAGGGCCCCGTCAGGGTCCGCGCCGGGAACGGCCAGGATGGCCCGGGCCGACGCGGCCACCGTGAACCCCTCGGCCGCGCTCAGCCGGCGGGGACGGCCCAGGTGGGGGCCCAGGCGGGCCTCCACCCACCCGTCGGCCACGATCACCTCCATCAGCCGGTCCGGGGTGTAGGGCGGGAGCCCGCAGCAGGCGGCCAGCTCCAGGATGGCCACGACCTCTGGCTCCTCCACCCCGAACCGTTCGGCCAGCTCGGCGGTGGCGGCACCGCCCCGGGCGGCCAACCAGGGAAGCATGGCCAGCAGGCGCCGCAGTCGGCCGCCGACCTCCGGCCGGGGCACTACGCCGTCCCCGTGTCGGACCCGACCGGCGGCTCCGCCCCGCGCCCCGGGGCGGCCAGGGCCTGGAGCCAGGCCACCAGGTGCTGGCGCAGCGGCGGCGGTCCGAGGACGACGGCGTGGTCGAGCAGCCCGAGGACCCAGGACCGGAAGGCGCCGACATTGGTGACCTCGAGGCGCACCACCACCGACCCGTCCGGGTGCCGTTCGGCCACCGAGCCGGCACCCACGTAGCCCTCGACCTCGCCCGCCAGCACGTGGTCCACCCACACCTGGGCGACCTGGGACTCGTCCTGGCCGAGGTGCCAGGGGCCTGCCGCCAGGAGGGAGGCGGGGTCCAGGTCCCCCGCCGGGGTGAAGTCCCCCGGCGGTCCGGCCTCCTCGATCGGACCCATCCGGTCCACCCGGAACGTCCGCCGGTCACCCTGGTCCCGGTCCCGTCCCACCACGTACCACCAGCCCCGGCGGAAGGCCACCGCCTCGGGCTCCAGGGTCCGCCGCCGGTCCCGGTAGGCGAAGGCCACCGGCACCCGGGCGCGGATCGCCTCGTAGAGGACGGGCAGGGCCGGCAGGGAGGGCAGGGCGGCCACGGCGGCCTGGGCGTCCCGGTCGCCGGGACCCAGCTTGGCCAGCACGTCCCGGCCCGTCGGGTCGTCCAGGTGCACCCCGGCGACCGCCAGGTTCAAGGCCGTCTGCTCCTCGGGGGTCAGGCCCAGGTCGGGCAGGTAGTAGTCCTCGGGACGGATCCGGTAGCCGAGCCGGGCGCCGTCGCCGATCGGCTCCACGGCGACGACCACGCCCTCCTCCCGCAGGGTGCGCTTGTCCCGCTCGAAGGCCTGGCGCCGGGCTTCCCCGCCCTCGGGGTAGCCCACGACGGTGTCGGCGATCTCGGTCAGGGTGAGGGGTCGAGGCGTGTCGAGCAGGACCAGCACCAGGTCGGTCAGGCGCTCCAGGCGGTCCACCCGCTCCACCCGATCGACCTTACCGACCCGGACCGGGCGGATGGCGCACCCGGGTTGGCCGGGAGCATGCCGCCCGGCCACGATGGAGCCACGTTCCCGTCGACGGAGATGCGATGAACATCCACGACAAGGTGGCCAGGTGGTGGGACGCCGACGCCCCCACCTACGACCGCAGCGCCGACCACGTCGGGGGGTCGGCGACCGAGCGGGCGGCGTGGACCGCCGCCCTGGCCCGACACCTCCCCCCGCCCCCGGCACGTGTCCTCGACGTCGGCGCCGGCACCGGGTTCCTGGCGCTCACCCTGGCCCGCCTCGGCCACCGGGTGACCGCCCTGGACCTCTCCAGGGGGATGCTCGACCGGCTCCGGGCCTCGGCCGACCGGGAGGGCCTCGAGGTCACGGTGGTCGAGGGACGGGCGGACCAGCCCCCCGAGGGGCCCTTCGACGTGGTGGTGGAGCGCCACCTCCTGTGGACCCTGCCCGACCCGGGGGCGGCCCTTGCGGCCTGGCGCCGTGTGGCCCCCGACGGCCGCCTGGTCGTCCTGGAGGGGTTGTGGGGAGCCGCCGACCAGGCGGAGGCGCTGCGGTCCAGGGCCCGTCGGCAGCTCCGACGGCTGCGCCGGGCCCCGAGCGACCACCACGCCCACTATGACCCCGCCGTGCTGGCCGACCTCCCACTGGCCGGTGGCACCCACCCGGACCTGATCGTCGCCGCCATCGAGGGCGCCGGGTGGGGTCCGCCCCGCATCGAGCAGCTCGCCGACGTCTCCTGGGCCCGGCTGCTCCAGCGCCCGCCCTGGGAGCGGTTCCTCGGCGTCACCCCCGCGTACCTGATCCGGGCCGACTAGACCCGCCACGACCGGGCCGACGCCCCCGCCGGGTTGCCGGGCCCGGCGAGCCTAGCTCTCAACCGACACGACATCGTTCCGGCCACCGCCGAGGAGAGGACACGACAGGACATCGTTCCGGGCAGCGAGGAGCATCGCCGCCAGGACATCGTTCCGGCCACGTCAGCGGAGGATCCGGGAGAGGCGGTAGTCGCCGTGATGGATGACCTCCC
>DASQQH010000412.1:0-4271 GCA_035643555.1 Acidimicrobiales bacterium
TGGGTCGGCTCCGGTCGGACCTACGGGGTCCCCAGGATGACCGCCGCCCTGTGGCGGAAGGGCATCCAGGTGAACCACAAGACCGTAGAGCGCCTGATGGCCGAGGTTGGCATCCAGGGCCGGCGCGGGCGGAGGAAGACCACCACTACCAGGCGAGACCCCAAGGCCACCCCGGCCCCGGACCTGGTGAACCGGGACTTCGATGTGCCCTGCCTGGACCAGCTGTGGATCGCAGACGTGACCTATGTCCCAACCGGGGAGGGCTACCTCTACCTCTCGGCGGTCCTCGACGCCTGCTCACGCCGCCTCATCGGCTGGTCCATGGCCGACCACCTGCGCACCGAGCTGTGCAGCGCGGCCCTGCGCCAGGCCCTTGCCACGAGGGATCGATCGTCCCTCGAGGGGGTGGTCTTCCACTCGGACCACGGTTGCCAATACACAAGCGGCGAATACAAAGAGCTGTGCCGGATACTCGGTCTCACCCAGTCCATGGGAACCGTAGGCGACAGTTACGACAACGCGATGGTCGAAAGCTTCTTTTCCACCCTCAAGGGCGAGTTCGTCGACCTGGTCCACTTTGCCACCAGGCAGGAGGCCCGGCTAGCCATCTTTGAGTGGATCTTCTGGTACAATTATGAGCGGCTCCACAGCTCGGTGGGGTACGTCCCTCCGGCGGAGTTCGAGGAGCTGCAACAAGGTCAACCGGCTGCGTAGCGGGCTGTCCGGTCTTGGGGGGAAAGCCCAGTGGCGGCGCGCTTGGCGCACCGGATCACCCGCTCTTGATCGGCCGCGGCTCGCTCCGCACGCAATGGTGACTCCGAAGGGAGGCTGCCAGCACCGAGCTCCCGCTCTGGGACGCGATCGGCGGGGTCATCAGCGGCCCACGACGTGGTAGAGGGCCGGGGTGCGATCGATATTGGCTCAGTTGCTCGACGATGGCCTGGAACCCCTCCGCGCTGCCAGCCTGGAACTGGTGGGGCGACTCCCGTCCGCCGCCAATCACCACCGTGGCGGGGGCTCTCGCGTCTTCCACGCAACAAGGCAACTGTTCACGCCGAATTGTTCGCTTAGCCGAGGCCCCCACAGCTGCCCAGGGACGAGGTCTGCAAGAGGACCCGGCCTAAGGCCACCCACGCCGATCCGTAGTAGGTGTGATGCGACCGGTTGAGGCGGCCGGCGGTGTCCAGCAAGGACAGCCCCTTCGCTTTGTCGCCGGTGGCCGTTGCCGAGGCCGCGTCGGCCACCGCCATGAGCGGGTTCACATCTCCACTCCGGGAGTGGCCGGCCAGGCTGACCTTGATCGGGAATCGATGGTTGCTCGCCAGGTGGGAGAGAACCGGCCATTCCCCCCCTGCCAGTGCTCTGTCGGCTGGCTTGCACGCTGTCGCGTACCACACCAGCGACCGGGCCGCGTCCAGGCCGTAGGTGGGGGCCGCCGCGCCATCGGGCCCGGCGCTCGGAAGGACAACCCCGGAGGGAGAAAGGGCGGCCCAGTCCGGGGGCAGCCGTCCCCCAGCGGTGAGGCGACCCAGCACCCGGCGACTGGAGGCGGCGAGCTCGTTCCAGCGGGGGTCACTGGTGAGGCGCCCCAGCACGGCGTAGGCAAGAGGTGAGAAGTAGCTGGGGTCCACCCACCCTGGCGTGCCCCGCGCCCACGGACCAGCCACCAGCAGGGGCCTGCCGTTCCTCGTCGCCACCTCCCGGGCCAGGATGGCGGCCGCGATGCGGCTGCCGGCATGGGCGTACGCCGGGTCGTCCCAGCGGGACGAGGCCAGTGCCAGCGCCCAGGCCGCGTCCAGGTCCGCGTCGGCGGCCGGTGTGGTGCTTACCACCCTCCCACCCGACCAGTGGTACGCGAGCAGCCCGCTCGGTTGCTGCAGATGCTGCTGGGTCCAGCCCCAAACGCGGGTGAAACGAGTTCTCGAGCCCGACGCCACGGCCAGCAGCATGGCGTACGCCTGTCCCTCGCTGACCGTGTCCCCACCCTGATCGGTCCGTACCACCCGCCCGTCCGAGCGGACGTAGCGAGCGAAGAAGCGGTTGATGGCGCCCTGGGGGCCCGCACCGGTGGGCGCCGGTGAGGAGGTCAGGCCGACCAGCGTCCAGGCCAACGTAGCGGCCGCCATGAGGACGGCGAGCGTCCCCAGCCACCACCGTCGCCGGGTCCTGGTCGTGGCCCCCCTGCCGCGGTCCTGGGACTGTCCGACGCTCATCAGCCGACCCACTCACCCGCACCGGCCCGGGCCAGCTCTCCAACACGACGGGGTCGCGGTCTGGCTGCGCCGACCCCTCTGGGCAATGGTGCGGGGCCTGGCCGACAGGTGCACGATCGAAGGCGACACGGTGCCCTACTCACTCGACGCGGGCAGCGCTGCCGCCCCCGACGCCACCGGCACCCCCTGGGGCAACTCGATGTAGAGGACGGATCCCACCACCTCGGCCGCCGCGGCAGGCACGTCCATCCCCGAGCTCCCGGCAGGGAGTCCGACCCAAGCAGCGGTGGCTGGAGGGTCGACCTCCCGACTCGCAGCCGGGAACCCGACCAGGGCGGGCCACACCCCCATCAGGAGGACGCCGATGTGGAGACCGGCGAAGGCGACGTTGTTGAGCGTGGCGGGCGACTGGCTGCGGGCCAAGCCGTAGGCAACGGCCGCCAACAGCACCCCAATGACCGCCAGTGCCGGCAACACCGCCCGTGGCTGGCGGCCGGATTCGCCCTCCTTGGGGGTGACAACGAACCTCCCCCGTCGTCGCAGGACGACGGCGGCACCCGCGCGCAGGTGGATCCAGAAGCTCGCGGTTTGCAGGGCGAACGCGGCGAAGGTGTAGGCGCCGTCCCCCGCTATGGCCACAGCCAGCAGGCTGCCGCCCAGGTAGGGAGCGAAGTGCAGCAGGAACTGGCTGGCGGTGGCGCTGGCAAGGGGCTGCTCGCCGCCGAAGATCCGGGCCACCGGGAAGACCAGGTAGATGAGGTAGGCCCACCCGGACAGGAAGAAGAGCGAGGAGAGCAGATACTGGAGCCGACGTCGGAGTGGCAGCCTGGCCCCCAGGGCGGTGCCGAGGCCGAGGAGGCATCCCCGAGCCCACCGGTACTGCTGGCTCACGTAGGACGCCATGTCCTCAGGCCCCAGGCCCCGGGCCAGCACCTCCGGCACGTAGACCGAGCGCCAGCCCTGCTCGTGGAGACGGATGGACAGCTTGAAGTCCTCGGTCACCGAGTCCTCGGGGAACCCTCCCACGGCGTCGAGGGCGGCACGACGGAGCACCATGTTGGTGCCGCAACAGAACATCGACCCGAGCCCGTCCTTGCCCCTGGCTATCACGCCGAAGAACAGCGCCTGCTGGCTCCAGGCAGCCGCCGCGATGGGGTTGGACCCGGCATTGGCGTAGTACTGGGGTGTCTGCACGAGCGCCACCTCGGGATCCGAGAAGTGGCCCATTGTGGCCTCGAGAAGGCGGACGTCGGGGACGTGGTCGCAGTCCAGGACCACCACGTAGGGGGCCTCGGTCCGCCCCAGGGCGTAGTTCAGATTGCCGGCCTTGGCCCCTTCCCGGACCGGCCGACAGAGATAGCCGGCGCCGTGTCGGTGGGCCATGGCCGCCATCTCCTGGCGATCCCCGTCGTCACAGACGGTCACCCGGGCTCCGACGCCACGCATGGCCACGGCGGCAGCCACCGTCGTCTCCACCACCGCCACCGGCTCGTTGTAGGTGGGGATCAGCACGTCCACCATGAGATCGGGGTCCTCGACGGGGGGCGTCTCGGCCGGCCGCCGAGCACGCAGGCTCGTCCACCAGAACCCCCCACCCTGGACGAGATTGAAGACCTCGGCCGCCACCAGGAGCCCGTAGAGCACCGGGTTGCCGACCCGCTGGGGTCGGAGGAGCCACGAAAAGTACCACACGGCCAGGAAGACGTTCACCGGCACCAAGAAGATCAGCTTCCGCCGCACCTGCAGCCAGCGCCGGGTGGGCGACCACCCTGGCGTCGCCAGCCTGGGGTCCTGGCCTCGACGGTCCAAGGGTACGGGGATGAGGGCGGTCACGGCTGGCTCCACGGGATCGAAGTGGGGGTGCTGGTCGTCGGGGCTCCGCCAGACTCCCCGACAGGGGAAGGCACGGAGGGCGCCGCCGCCGGGTGCCCGGAGACAGGGCCCGGGGCACCAGGGCGGTCGCCGAAGATCCAAACGGTCACATTGGCCTTATGGATCTTGCCCACCAGGTTGCCCTGGCGGCGCAGCTGATCGAGGTCGTGGCCGAGGGTGGCGAAG
>DASQQH010000413.1:0-3103 GCA_035643555.1 Acidimicrobiales bacterium
GCGGGGGACCGAGGTCCTCCACCACATCGTCGACCCGGCCACCGGTGCCCCGGCGGGGGGGCCCTGGCGCACGGTGAGCGTGGCCGCGGGGACCTGCGTGGACGCCAACACGGCCGCCACCGCCGCTGTCGTCCGCGGGGAGGACGCCCCGGCCTGGCTCGGTGATCGTGGCCTGCCCGCCCGCCTCGTCGCCTGGGACGGGACGGTGCGGGTGGTCGCCGGCTGGCCCGGGACCGACCCGTGACACCCCTCCTGCTGGGCGCCGCGGGGCCCAGCCCCCTGTGGTATCTGACCAGGGGGACGGGCCTGGTGGCCCTCGTCCTGCTCACCGCCTCGGTGGTCCTCGGCATCGTGAGCACCAGCCGGTTCGCTCCCCGGGGGTGGCCCCGGTTCGCCACCCAGGGCCTGCACCGCAACATCTCGCTGCTGGTGCTGGTGCTGCTTGCCATCCACATCGCCACCGCCGAGGCCGACACCTACGCCCCCGTGGGCTGGGCCGCGGTCGTCGTCCCCTTCGTCTCGTCCTATCGGCCCCTGTGGCTGGGCCTGGGCACCCTGGCGTTCGACCTGCTCCTGGCCCTGGTGGTGACCAGCCTCCTGCGGGCCCGGATCGGCTACGCCACCTGGCGGGCCATCCACTGGCTGGCCTATCTCAGCTGGCCGGTGGCCCTGGTCCACGGCCTGGGCACCGGGACCGACACCCGCCTGGGCTGGGTGCTGGCCCTCGATGCCGTCTGCGTCGGGGCGGTGGTGATCGCCGGCGGGTGGCGCCTGACCCAGGGATGGCCGGCGGGGGCCAGGACCCGCCTGGTCTCGGGCACCGCCGGGGCGATCGGGTTGATGGTGATCGCCGTGTGGGTGGTGACCGGGCCCCTGCGCCCCGGCTGGGCCAAACGGGCGGGGACCCCACCCCGGCTCCTGGCCGGGGCCACCCGACCCCTGCCCACGACCGGGGGCTCCCCGGGGGGCACGGCCACCTCGCCCGCCCCGGGCATGCCCGCTCCCCCCTTCTCCGCCCGGCTGTCGGGGACCCTCACCCAGACCGGCCAGGCCGGCGACCGGGTGGTGGTCCACCTGGACACCACCCTGTCCCAGGGGGCCGCGGGGACCCTGGCCATCACGCTGCGGGGCAGGGCGGCCGACGGGGGGGTCGCCCTGAGCAGCTCCACGGTCACCCTGGGGCCCCCGGGCTCCCCGGGGCTGTACCGGGGCCAGGTCGTCTCCCTGTCCGGCGAGCGGCTGGTGGCATCGGTGCGGGCCGCCTCGGGGGCGGCCCTGGACCTCGCCGTGGCCGTGCACCTCGACCCCGCCTCGGGGACCGTGCAGGGAACCCTCCGGGGCCAGGCCCCCGGGAGTGCCGGTGGGGAGGGAGGAGACGGTGGTGGGTAGGGGCTGGCCGGCCGCCCCGGGTGGGTCGGGGTGAGCGCCCCGACGGGCCTGCCCCGCCTCCTGGCCGGCCTGGGGTCCGGCGGCGCCGCCCTGTCCCTGGGCGACCATCTGGGTCTGCACGGGCCCCTGCCGCCCGCGCCCCGGCGACGGGGCCCCGACCACGGCCTCATCGACGTGGTGGAGGCCTCGGGGCTCCGGGGGCGGGGTGGGGGTGGCTTCCCCACCGCCCGCAAGCTGGCGGCGGTGGCCGCCGGCTCGAGGCGTCCGGTGGTGGTGGTCAACGGGGCTGAGGGTGAGCCGGCAAGCGCCAAGGACCGCCTCCTTCTGGCCAGGGCGCCCCACCTGGTCCTGGACGGGGCGCAGCTCGCCGCCCGGGCCGTGGGGGCCGCCGAGGTGGTCCTGGTGGTCTCCGAGGCGGCGCCCGAGCTGGCCGAGGGGCTCGCGGCCGCGGTGGACGATCGCCGGCGGGGGGGCCTCGACCGGGTCCGCCCCGAGGTCGTCTCCTGCCCGGAGCGCTTCGTCGCCGGCGAGGAGTCGGCGCTGGTGGCCCTGCTCAACGGGGGGGCGCCCAAGCCCACCTTCGTGCCCCCCCGCCCCTACCAGCGGGGTGTGGGGGGACGTGCCACCCTGATCCAGAACGTGGAGACCCTGGCCCATCTGGCCCTGATCGCCCGGCACGGCGCGGGCTGGTTCCGGCGCGTGGGGACCGAGTCGGAACCGGGCTCCACGCTGGTCACCCTGGGTGGCGCCGTGGCCCGGCCCGGTCTGTACGAGATCGCCCGGGGGACGCCGATGTCCGCCCTGCTGGCTGGGGTGGGGGGCGCGACCGGTGAGGTCCAGGCCTACCTCACCGGTGGCTACGGCGGGACCTGGGTGCCCGCCGCGGCGGCCCGGGACGTGGGCCTGTGCGACGAGGCCCTCCAGACCATCGGGGGGACCCTCGGCCCCGGGGTGGTGGTGGTGCTCCCCGAGGACGCCTGCGGGCTGGCCGAGACCGCTCGCCTGGCTTCCTACCTGGCCCGGGAGAGCGCCGGGCAGTGCGGACCCTGTGTCTACGGCCTGGCCGACATCGACGCCGCCCTGGCCCAGGTCGCCAGCGGCCGGGCCGGCTCGGGGGTCGTCAGCCAGTTGCTGGCCTGGACCTCCCAGGTCACGGGGCGGGGGGCCTGTCACCACCCCGACGGCGCCGCCAGGCTGGTGGAAAGCGCCCTGCGGGTGTTCCGGGGGGACCTCGCCGCCCACGTCCACGGCCACCCCTGTCCGGGGACCCGGCGCCCGCCGGTGCTGGCGGTGCCCGGCCAGCTGGCGTCCAGCGGGGGGACCAGGTGACCGGCGCCTGGCGGCTCCGGGTCAACCCCATTGCCTGCGAGGGCCACGGACTGTGCGCCGAGCTGCTGCCCGAGGCGATCAGCCTGGATGACTGGGGCTACCCGATCCTGGAGGACGGGGTCCTTCCCCCCCACCTCCTCGACCACGCCCGCCGGGCGGTGGCGGCCTGCCCGACCCTGGCCCTGTTGCTGGAGCGGGCCAAGGCGTGACCCGGCCCGGTCCCGATCCGGGCCGTGCCGTCCCACGGGTCCCGGTGGTGGTCCCCCGGCCGCCCCGGCGGGTGGCGTGGCGCCCGCCGGGGCGCGGCACGGGGGGCCTGGTGGGGACCGCGATCGCGGTCTCCCTCGGGTCCCGGGGCCGAGGGACGTCGTGGCCGGGGACCTGG
>DASQQH010000414.1:0-7198 GCA_035643555.1 Acidimicrobiales bacterium
ATCGGGCCCGTCGGCGGCCGGGGGACCGGTGGGCCCAACCCGGACGCCATCCCCTGCTCGAGGCCCGACAGGGTTGCGGGCGGCTCTCGGTGGACCCGGGGCTCACCCCCCGGGCGCCCGGACCGCCTCGCCGACGCGGTCCGGGCGGTGCTGGCGGACCCCTCCTACCGCCGGGCGGCGACCCGCATCGCCGCGGAGATGGCCCCCACTCTCGGGACCACGGTCATCGCCCACATGCCCGTGACCGCCCGGCGCCGACCGCCGACGACGTCCTGCCCCGCCCGGGTCGGGGATGACCCCGGGCCACGCCGGGCCCGGGGCGGCCACGCCCGGCGTGGGTGCCACCTGGTCGGCCGAGCACCCGTTCCCCGGGCCCGGCGTGGCAGGGTGAGGGCGTGCCCGAACGGTCCCTCCCCTACACCCTGGTCGACGTGTTCACCGACACCGCCCTGGCCGGCAACGCCTGCGCCGTGGTGCACGAGGCCGACGACCTCGACGAGGCGACCATGCTCGGCTTCGCTCGGGAGACCCGCCTGTCGGAGACCACCTTCGTCCAGGCCCCGACCCGGGACGGCGCCCACTACCGGAACCGCATCTGGACGATCCGGGGGGAGCTCCCCTTCGCCGGCCACCCCTCCCTCGGGACCGCGGTCGCCGTCGCCCGCCACCGGGGCGAGGACAGGGCCCGCTACGTCCAGGAGACGGGGGCCGGCCTGCAGCCGATCGAGGTGGCGGTGGCGGGGTCCCACGCCACCGCCACCATGGCCCAGGCCCCGGCCAGCTTCGGCGACCGGCTCGGGGCGGCGGCGGTCCTTTCCACGGTGGGCCTCGAGGGGGACCTGGCCCACCCCCACCTGCCGCCCCAGGTGGTCTCCACCGGGCTGCCCACCCTGGTGGCCCCCGTCGCCGACCCCGACGCCATCGCCCGGGCCGTCCCGGACTGGCCCGCCCTCGACGCCCTGCTCGCCCCCCTCCCCACCGCCAACCTCTACCTCGCCTGGCCGGGCCCGGACCGGGGCCAGGCCCGGGCCCGGCTGTTCACCCGGGCGGTGGCCGAGGGGGAGGACCCCGCCACGGGCTCGGCCGCCGGCCCGCTGTGCGCCTACCTCGCCGCGGGGCTCGACTGGCCCACCGTGGAGATCCTCCAGGGCGTGGAGATGGGCCGGCCCAGCCGGCTGCGGGCCGAGGTGGCCCCTGGCGGGGAGGTGCGGGTGGGCGGCGACGTCGTCGCCCTCATCGACGGCACCCTGGTCCTCGACACCTGACCGCCCCCGGCGGGCCGCACGGGGGCCGGGTGGGCCGGTGGCCGCCCGGTCAGCGCCGGGCGACGCCCAGGTACGCCAGGCTCTCCTCGTTCTCCAGCAGGCCGCTGGCCGGGGCCTCGAGCTGGATGCGGCCCTTCTCCAGGATGTAGCCGCGGTCGGCGAGACGCAGGGCCAGCAGGGCGTTCTGCTCGGCCAGGAGGATCCCGAAGCGCTGCTTGCGCAGCTCGGCGAGCCACTGGCCCATCTCCTGGACCACCACGGGGGCCAGCCCCTCGGTCGGCTCGTCGAGCAACAGGATCCTCGGGTTGCACAAGAGGGCCCGGGACAGCTTCAGCATCTGCTGCTCACCGCCGGAGAGGAACTGGGCCCGGCGGTCGCCCAGGGGGACCAGGGCGGGGAACAGCTCCATCACCCGCTCCAGGGTCCACTCGCCCCCCTTCCGCCGCTGCCCGTCGCGCCGGGCGAGCTCCAGGTTCTGGCGCACCGTGAGGCCCCCGAACACCCGCCGGCCGCTCGGGACGAAGGCGACGCCGGCCCGGCCCAACTGGTGGGGATGACGCCCGGTGTAGGACGTCCCGTCCAGGGAGACGGTGCCCGCCCGGGGTGGGGTGAGGCCCATGATGGCCCGCAGGGTGGTGGTCTTGCCCGCCCCGTTGCGGCCCAGCAGGGCGACCACCTCGCCCTCCCCCACCGACAGGGACACGCCCTGGATCACGTGGCTGTCGCCGTAGTAGACGTCGATGTCGGAGATCCCGAGGATCATGGCCTCACCCTCCCTCGCCGCCCAGGTAGACGGCGATCACCTCGTCGTCGGTGGCGATCTCCTCGGGCTGGCCCTCCTTGATCACCCTGCCCCGGTGGAGCACGGTGACCACGTCCGACACGTTGAACACCACGTCCATGTCGTGCTCGGACAGCACCACCGTGATCCCCCGGGACGCCTTGAGGTCCCGCACCAGGGCCACCATGCGCTCGGTCTCATAGGGCGACATCCCCGCGGTGGGCTCGTCGAGCAGCAGCACCCGGGGCCGGCTGGCGAGGGCCAGGGCCAGCTCGAGGGCCCGCTGGTCGCCGTGGGAGAGCGCCCCGGCCTCCCGGTCCGCCAGGCCGTCCAGGCCCACCTCGCCCAGCAGCGTCTGGGCCTCCTCCCCCACCGCCCGCCCGGGGCGGCGCCACAGGCTGGTGGTCCGCCGCGTGCCGGCCAGCAGGGCCATCCGCACCGAGTCGATCACCGACAGCCGGGGGTACACGTTGGTCATCTGGAACACCTGGACCAGCCCGGCCCTGGCCACCCGGTGGGTCCTCACCCCCGTCACGTCCCGCCCACACAGGCGCACCTGCCCCCGGGTGGGCACGTGGCGGCCCGTGAGGAGCCCGAACAGGGTGGTCTTCCCCGCCCCGTTGGGCCCGATCACCGCGTGGATGGCGCCGTCGGCCACCGCCACGTCCACGTCCTCCACGGCGGTGAACCCCCCGAAGGACTTGGTCAGGCCCCGGACCTCGAGCACGTCGCTCATCGCCGCACCGGCTCCTCCGCCGCCTGGCGGCGCCGGGCGCCGGGCAGGCGCAGCCAACCCGCAAGGGTCCGCCCGGCGCTGGGCCCGCCCCGCCGGCGAACGATGCCCACCAGCCCGTCGGGCATGAACAGGGCCACCACGAGCAGTACGGCACCGAAGATGAGCTGCCAGTCGCCGGTGTGGTTGTTGATGATCGTGTACGCCGCCGTGTAGATGAAGGCCCCGAGTGCCGGCCCGAGGAAGCTGAACATCCCCCCGATGACCGCCATGAACACCGGGTAGCCGGAGTAGACCCAGTTGAGCAGGGCCGGATAGGCGGCGTTGTCGTACACCACGAAGAGGGCGCCGGCGATGCCACAGAAGAAGCCGGACAGCACGAAGGCCAGCAGCTGGTGGCGGAACACGTTCACCCCGAGGGCCTCGGCCCGGTCCCGGTTCTCCCGGATCGCCTGCAGGGTCAGCCCGAAGGGCGAGATGGTGATCCACCACAAGGCTCCGAGGGCCGCCGCGGTGATGACCAGCACGAAGAGGAAGGCGTTCCGGGGGTTGGTGAGGAACGCCGGCAGCAGGTGGCCGAAGATGCCGGTCGACCCGTTGGTGAGCTTGTTCTGCAAAAGGGCGATCGTGTTGAGCAGCTGGGCGAAGGCGAGGGTGAGGAGGGCGAAGTACAGCCCGCTGGTGCGCACGGCGATGAGGCCCACCGCCAGGGCGACGCCCGCCGCCACGAAGGGGGCGGCGATGAAGGCCACCCAGAAGTTCAGCTGCAGGTGCAGGGCGGTGAGGCCGATCACGTAGGCGCCGGTGCCATAGAAGGCGCCCTGCCCGAAGGACACCAGCCCGCCGTAGCCGACGAGCAGGTTCGTGGCGCAGGCGAAGAGGGCGAACTGGAGGGACTCGGTGAGGATCACCACCTGGGCCACCCGGAGGGACCCCCCCGCCACCACCAGGGCCACCCCCAGGGCCAGGAGGGCGATCCCCCACCGGATGGTGCTGCCGCCGGTCAGGGACCGGGCGGAGCCGAGGAGCCCGGGGAGCTCCTGGCCCCGGGTGGTGGGACCCCCGCCGCTGGCCACCGCTACCGCTCCCTGACCCCGAGCAGCCCGGTGGGCCGGACGGCAAGGACCACGATCATGGCGAGGTACAGGAACGCCGGCGCCCAGGAGGGCACCCACAGGGTGCCGGCGGCCTCGAACAACGCGATGATCAGGGCCCCGAGCGCCGCCCCGGCCGTGGACCCGAGGCCCCCGATCACCGCCACGATGAACGCCGACACCAGGATGGACTGGTCCATGCCCGGGGCCACCCCCTGGATGGGGGTGATGAGGGCCCCGCCGATACCCGCCAGCAGGGCCCCGAGGCCGAACACGACGCTGAACAACACGCGCACGTTGGTGCCCTGGGCCGAGAGCAGCTCCACGTCCTGGACGGCCCCCCGGATCCGCCACCCGAAGGCGGTCCTCGCCAGCAGGGCCCACAGGGCGAGGCCGACCACGACCGCGGCCCCGATAACGAACAGGTCGTACTCGGGGAACGCCCCACCGGGGAAGCTCACCGAGCCCGCCAGGATCGCCGGACCCGAGACCGACCGGGGCGTGGTCCCCCACAGATGCAGGGCCACGTCGGCCAGGATGAGCAGCACCCCGTAGGTGGCGAGGAGCTGGACCAGGTGACCCTGGCGGTAGGCGCGGCGCATGACCGCCACCTCCACCAGGATCCCCAGGGCCGCCACGCTGAGGGGCGCCAGCGCCAGCGCCAGCCAGAACTGCTCCCCGGTGGCGGTCCCGACGATTGTGGCCACCATGAAGGCGGCGTACATGTAGAAGGTGCCGTGGGCCAGGTTGATGACCCGCAACGCCCCGAAGACCAGGGTCAGCCCGGCCGAGACGATGAACAGGGAGCCGGCCACCGACAGGCTGGACAGCAGTGCCAGCACCAGGGCGCTCACGCTCACGGTCGGTGTCCTCCCCTCATTCCGTGCCGGGACGGCCGGGCTGCCTGGGCCCTCACGAGGAGGGCTTGTAGCCGCACGGGTCGATGATCTTCTTTGCCGACACCACCTGGGTCTGGGCCTTCACGTAGGTGGGGAACCCGTAGGCGGGGTTGACCTTGTTGGAGATCGGCCCCACGTACTCGGGCACCAGCGCCTGGTGGTCGCAGGCCCGGATGGTGATCGGCCCCCGGATGGTCTGGACGGTGGCGCCGGGCAGCGTACCGGCCACCTTGGTCCCCCCGAAGCTCCCGGCCTTCTTCACGGCGTAGGCCCAGGTCTGCACCGCGCTGTAGCCGAGCACGGCCCAGGCGGTGGGCCAGTTGTTGTACTCCTTGTGGAACCGGTTGACCCAGGACTTGTCCAGGTTCTTCATGGCCCAGAAGGCGGCCCGGTCGAAGCCCACGCCCCCGGCCGCCGGGTTGGAGGACCCGAGCGCCTGGAGCTGGGCCCGGTTGTACTGGGCGGCCATCTTCACCTTCTTGAACAGCCCGAACCCGGCGGCCTGCTTGGTGAAGGTGACAAGGTCGCCCCCGTAGATGCCGCCGAAGACGAACGTGGGGTTCTTGGCCAGGATGGCCGAGATGTAGGAGTCGAAGTTGGTCTCGCCGAGCTTCGGCTTCTGCTGGGTCACGATCGTGGCGTTGACGTGGTACTCCTTCAGCCCGGCCAGGAAGTTGGAGACCTCCGACAGGCCGAAGTTGTAGTTGGGGGTGATGGTGGCCACCCGGATGGGCTTGGAGCCGTACTTCTGCTTCACGTAGTAGGCGACGGCCCGGGGCTCCATGTAGGTGTTGGGCACCACCTGGAAGCTCCACTTGTTGCCGTGGGTGGTCATGAGGGTCACGTCGTTGTCGGTGAAGCCGATGAAGGGCACGTGGTGGGAGCTCGTCACCGCCTCCTCGGCCACGCCCACCGCGCTCGACACCGCCCCGAAGTCGGCGACGATGTGGTCGTTCTGGACCATGTTCCGGACCTCGTTGGCCCCGGTGGAGGCGTCGGCGTGGCTGTCGGCGGTGACCAGGTGGATCTTCTTGCCGAGGAGCCCGCCCTTGGCGTTGAGGTCCTGGACGGCCATCCGCACCCCCTGCACCCCGGTCTGGCCGATCTCGGCCACCGAGCCCGACTGGACGGTGGCGATGCCCACGTTCACCGCGTTCCCCGAGCTCGCGGCGTTGTTCGAGCCCCCGGCGCTGGATTTCGACTGCGAGCCCTGGCTGGAGCCCCCGTACCCGCAGGCCCCGGCCACCAGGGCAAGGGTGGTCCCCAGGACCGCCAGTGTGACCAGTGGTCGTCGTTGCATCGTCAACTCCCTCTGTCTGTCGCGGGCGCGCCACCGGGCACGTCCGCCGGATCGTCGGGCCCTTCCCCGGTCGTCGCCGGGGGCAGGGCGGTCCCGTCACCTGCCGACGTGGCCCCCCCGCCCCGGCCCGGCCGCGGGGCGCCCAGGGCACGGGACACCTGCGAGCAGGTCTCGAGCAAGGGGCCCGCCAGCTCGGCCAGCACGGCCTCCACGGGCCAGAACGCCGCCTGGACCGCGATGTTGATCGCCCCCACCACGGCCCCGGTGGCGTCCCGGACGGGGCCGGCCACCGACCGGAGCCCGGCCGCCACCTCCTCGTCCTGGAGGGCGAAGCCCTCCCGGCGCACCGTGGCCAGCTGGTCCCGCAGCTGGCCCAGGGTGGTCACGGCGTTCGGCCCGCTGCGCCTGGCGAAGGGTTTCGGACCGAGCCGCCGGCGGAGCTCGGCGTCGGTGAGCTCGGCCAGGAGCACCTTCCCCATGGAGGTGAAGACCGCCGGCAGCTGGGACCCGACCTGGACGCTGGCGGTCACCAGGTCCGTGTTGCGGACCCGCACCAAATACAAGACGTTGTCCCCCCGGAGCACGGCCAGGTTGACCGTCTGGCCGGTGGCCTGGGCCAGGGTGTGCAACGCCGGCGAGCAGACCTGGACCAGATCCAGGCTGCGCAGGGCGGCGAACCCCAGGGTCAGCACGGCCGGGGCCGGGCGGACCCGCTGGTCGGGAAGGCGCTCCACGTAGCCCTCGCTCTCCAGCGTGGAAACCAACCGAAAGACGGTGGGCAGGGGAATGCTTGTCTGGTCGGCGATCTGCTGGAGACGAAACAATGGCTCGTCCTCCGAGAACAACGACAGAATCCGCAATCCTCGCGCCAGGGCTTCCACCCGGGGGCGCGCCCGACCCGAAACCGCCTGCCCACCCTCAGTCCGTGATACGGAGACGCGCGCGTTCATTTTCCCCATCCAAACCGCCACACCCGCCGCTGGCGCCATTCTCCCACTGCCGCCAGGGCCCGCCGAAATCGCCTTTCACGGGGATCCTAACCCTGGGGCACGGTGGTGTCGAGACGACGCGATAGATTTTCCCGAGCGGGCCCGGGGCTGCTGCCTCGGCGGCTCGGGATCCCCCG
>DASQQH010000415.1:0-5528 GCA_035643555.1 Acidimicrobiales bacterium
ACCAAGCCCATCCTGTACCGCCACTTCGGCGACCGGGGTGGGCTGGTGCAGGCGGCCGCCGACCGGTTCGGCGAGGACCTGGTGACCCGCCTGGCCGCTGCCCTCGGCCGCAGCGAGCCGTCCCGGGCCCGCCTGGCGGCGGCCATCGACGCCTACCTGGCCTTCGTCGAGGAGGAGCCGGGTCTGTACCGGTACCTGACCCAGCACGCCGAGGCGGCCGGCCCGGCGCTCACCGGCGTGGTGGACCGGGTGGGGGCGCTGATCGCCCGGGAGATCGGGGAGGGACTGCGGGCGGCCCGGGCCGACTCCGGGGCGGCCGAGCCCTGGGCCTACGGGATCGTGGGGATGATCCACATGGCCGGGGCCCAATGGGTGGCCAGGCCGACCCTGCCCCGCCAGCGCCTGGTCGAGTACCTGACCACCCTGGTCTGGGACGGCATGGGCAGCGCCCGGCCGCTCGGACCGTGAGGCCCTGGTGAGCGGCACCGCTCGCCGGGACCTGGGCCACGGGGGTCCGAGCGAGGCGGCCCGGATGATCGAGACCCTCGGGCTGGCCCCCCATCCCGAGGGTGGCTGGTACCGGGAGACCTGGCGCGACACGGCGAGCTCGGCCATCCTCTACCTGCTGGAGGAGGGGGGCCGATCCGCCTGGCACCGGGTGGGGAGCCCCGAACTGTGGCACTGGCACGCCGGCGCCAGCGTGGAGATGTCGGTGACCCCCGAGACCCAGTGGGTACTCGGCCCCGACGTGCTCGGTGGGGAGCTGCCCCAAGTGGTGGTGCCGGCCGGGGCGTGGCAGACGGCGACGCCCCGGCGGGGCTGGGCGCTGGTGGGATGCACCATGGCACCCCCCTTCACCTTCGACGCCTTCGACCTGGCACCCCCGGGCTGGGAGCCGCCCGGCTGGGGCGCCGCGCTCGGGGGTGCCTAGGCGGCGGGAGCCTCGAGGCCGGGGCGGTCAGAGAGCCGGGACAGGGCGGTGGCCTCCAGCTGGCGGGCCCGGCGGGGTCCGATGCCGAGGGTCCTCGCCGTGGCCTCCAGGGAGGCCGGCTCGCCACTGTCCAGACCGAAGCGCAGCCGGATGACCGACCGCTCCAGGGGCTCCAGGCTGTCGACCGCCTCGTGGAGGCGGGACACCGACACACTGGAGCTCACCTCGTCCTCGACGCTGGTCCCGGGCGCCTCCACCAGCTCCCCCAGGCTGGTCTCGGCCTCGGGGCCCACCGGCTGGTCCAGGCTGGCCACCACCCTGGCGGCCTGGCGCGCGTCCTCCAGCTGGTTGGCCGAGACGCCAGCCGCCTCGGCGAGCTCCTCGTCGGTCGGCGGCCGGTCGAACTCCGACGCGAGCTCCCGGGTGGCGACGTCGATGCGCCGGGCCCGCTCGGCGGCCTCCATGGGCACCCGAATGGTCTGGCCGTGGTTGTGGACGGCCCGCTGGAGGGCCTGGCGCACCCACCAGGTGGCGTAGGTCGAGAAACGGAACCCCCGGCGCCAGTCGAACTTCTCCACCGCCCGGATGAGGCCGAAGGTGCCCTCCTGGATGAGGTCCGGGAAGTCCACCCCGCGGTCCTGGTAGCGGCGGGCCCAGTGGACGACGAGCCGGAGATTGGCGGCGATCATGGCCCGCTTGGCCTCTTCATCGCCGGCCTGCACGCGCTTGGCCAGTGCCACCTGCTCGTCGGGGGTGAGCAGGGGGTGCTGGGCCAGGTCATCCAGGAAGAGCCGGACCGTGTCGACGTTGGCGCCGACCGAACTGCGGTCCCCGGTGGCCCGGTTGGCCGTCCGTCGGCCCTGCGTGGTGCTCGCCGTGGTGATGATGTCCTCCCTCTTGTTCTCCGTGGCCACCTGGCCGCGCGTAGATCGTCTCATCAAAGAACGCACTGTGCCAACCCGTACATTCCGACCCCGGTGCCGCTCGGAAGGTTGCACCGTGCCTCCCGTGGGAACATCTGGTCCCGCCGGATCGTTGTGAGTGGCATCCGCTCAAGTTTTCGAGGTAAGAGGTGCCTAAGCTCAACACGATCACGCTCCCCGTCCTGCCCGTGACCGGCGCCGTGGTCCTGCCAGGGATGGTTTTGACCCTGTCCCTGGAAAGCCCCGAGGCGACTGCCGCCTTCGAGGCTGCCCAGGATGTCGAGGGCCGCGTTATTCTTGTACCCCGCATCGAGGCCGGATACGCCCGCGTGGGCACGGTCGCCACCGTCGAGCACCTGGCCCGGACGCCCCAGGGTGGGCGCGCCGTGGCCGTGCGGGCGCAGAGCCGGGCGGTGATCGGCCGGGGGGTGGCCAGCCCCACCGCGGGTGCGAGCACCTGGGTCGAGGCCGAGGAGGTCGAGGACGAGGAGGCCGAGGTGCTCCCGGCGGAGGTCCACGCCCTCGCCCGGGAGTACCGGGCCGTGGTGGAGGCCATCCTGGAGAGCCGGGGGGCCCATCCCCTGGCCCAGACCCTGCGGGCGGTGACCGACCCCGGGGCCCTGGCCGACACCATCGGCTACCTGCCCGAGCTGACCCTTGACCAGCGGATCGAGCTCCTGGAGACGGTGCCGGTGGCGGACCGCCTGGGCCGGGCGCTGGCCTGGGCGCGCGACCTGCTGGGCGAGCTCAGCCTGAAGGAGCAGATCCGCACCGACGTCAGCGAGGGCATGGACCGGGCCCAGCGGGAGTTCCTGCTGCGCCAGCAGCTGGCCGCCATCCGCAAGGAGCTGGGGGAGGACGGCGCCGAGGGCGTCGTCGAGGAGTACCGGGCGCGCCTGTCGTCCCTGCCCCTGCCCGAGGCCACCCGGTCGTCGGTGGCGGCCGAGATCGACCGGCTCGAGCGGACCAACGAGGCGAGCCCCGAGCACGGGTGGATCCGGGCCTGGCTGGACACCGTGCTCGACCTGCCCTGGGGGCGGACCTCGCCCGAGGTCCTGGAGGTCGCCCGCGCCCGGGAGGTCCTCGACGCCGACCACCAGGGCCTCGGCGACGTGAAGGACCGCATCGTCGAGTACCTGGGGGTCCGCCAGCTGCGGGCCGCCCGGGGGCTGGGCCCGGTGGCCGGCCGCCACTCGGGCGCCATCCTGGTGCTGGTGGGGCCACCAGGTGTGGGCAAGACCTCCCTGGGCGCCTCCGTCGCCACCGCCCTCGGCCGCGCCTTCGCCCGGGTGTCCCTGGGCGGGGTCCGCGACGAGGCCGAGGTCCGCGGTCACCGGCGGACCTACGTGGGCGCCCAGCCCGGTCGGCTGGTCCGGGCGGTGCGCGAGGCGGGGACGATGAACCCGGTCATCATGCTGGACGAGGTCGACAAGGTCGGTGCCGACTGGCGGGGTGACCCCTCCTCGGCGCTGCTGGAGGTGCTGGACCCGGCGCAGAACCACACCTTCCGGGACCACTACCTCGACGTGGACCTGGACCTCTCCGACGTGGTGTTCATCGCCACCGCCAACGTCGTGGACACGATCCCCGGCCCCCTGCTGGACCGCATGGAGGTGCTCCGCCTGGACGGGTACACCGACGAGGAGAAGGTGGCGATCGCCACGGCCCACCTCCTGCCCCGGCAGCGGGAGGCGGCGGGGCTGCGTCCCGAGGAGGTGGAGATCACCGAGGCCGCCGTCCGGGCCGCGGTGGCCGGCTACACCCGTGAGGCGGGTGTGCGCAGCCTGGAGCGGAGTCTGGCCAAGATCCTGCGCAAGGTGGCGAGCGGCGTCGCCGGCCGACCGGAGGGTGCCCACGACCCGGTGCGGGTGGACGTCGGGGACCTGCCCGCCTATCTCGGGCGTCCGCCCTTCGCCGACGAGCTGGCGGCACGGTCCGGGCTGCCCGGGGTCGCCACCGGGCTGGCGGTGACCGGCGCCGGCGGCGACGTCCTGGCGGTGGAGGCGGCCGTGGTGCCCGCCGGCGACGCCGCCGCGGGTGGTGGCGGCCTCACCCTCACCGGGCAGCTGGGCGAGGTCATGCGGGAGTCGGCGACCATCGCGCTGTCCTGGGTGCGCGCCCGGGCCGGGGGCTGGGGTGTGGCGCCGGCGACGCTGGCCGGCCAGTTCCACCTCCACGTGCCCGCCGGGGCGGTGCCCAAGGACGGCCCGTCCGCCGGCATCACCATGGTCTCGGCGTTGGCGAGCCTCCTCACCGGGACTCCGGTCCGCCCCGAGGTGGCCATGACCGGGGAGGTCAGCCTCCAGGGGCGGGTCCTGCCCATCGGTGGGGTGAAGCAGAAGGTCCTCGCCGCCCGGCGGGCCGGTCTGACCGAGGTGGTGCTCCCGGCCCGGAACGGTCCGGACCTGGAGGACGTCCCAGCCGAGGTCCGTGGTGCCATGACCTTCCACCTGGTGGAGGACGCCACCGAGGTCCTGGAGGTGGCCCTGGCGCCGGTGGGCCAGCCCGCCTGAGCTAGCCCGAGCGGGGCCAGGGTTTCGGTTCCCCCGCGGGACTGGACTAGGTTCCCGTCACCACCGTCGAGGGGGATCGACGTGAGCCAGACCTCGGGAGCCCGACCAGTGCGGGTCATGCTCGTCGACGAGGACGAGATCATCGTCAGGGGGCTGGAGGCGCTGGTGGCCTCCTGCCCCCACCGGGTCCAGGTGGTGGGCAACGCCGCCGCCGGGGAGGACCTGGTGCGCCGGGCGATGGACGCCGGCGCCGACGTGGTCCTCCTGGACGTCCACCTCCGGGGCGGCCTCAGCGGGCTGGCGGCGGGAAGCCGGCTGCTCGGGACGGGGACACCGGTGCGGGTCGTGGTCTTCACGGCCCTGGCCGAGGAGGCCTACCTGCTCGAGGCCCTCCGCCTTGGCCTGGCCGGCTACCTGCTGCGCTCCCTGAGCGGCGTCGCCCTGGCCGGGCTCCTGGAGCGTGCCCGGGATGGTGAGGTGGTCATCGATCCCACCCTGGCCACCCGGGTGGCGATCGCCGCCGCCCGCCACCAGGACGGCACCGCGGCCTGGCCCGGTGCCGGCCTGGGGCTCTCCCACCGGGAGAGCCAGGTCCTCGGCCAGCTCGTGGAGGGGCTGGCCAACCGGGACATCGCCGACCGGCTGGGGATGGGGGAGGAGACCGTGAAGACCCACCTGCGGGCCATCTACCGCAAGCTCGGGGTGCGGGACCGGGCCCAAGCCGTGTCCGCCGCCCTGCGAGAAGGCGTCTACCGCTGAGCCCGCCACCGGCCCGGTAGCGTCGGAGGCGATGGCCGGGGACCAGGAGGACGAGCGGGGCGTGCTGGCCGTGGACCTCGGCGGGACGCACCTGCGGGTGGCGGTGGCCCACCACGGCGGCCGGGTGACGGATCGGCGGGAGGTCCCGACCCCCCAGGAGGATCCGGCCCCGGCGGCCCTCGTGGCCCTGGCCCAGGAGGTGAAGGCGTCGGCCGTCGACCCTCCCGTGGCCCGGGCCGTGGTGGGCATCCCTGGGCCGGTCGACTATCGCCGGGGTCGTCTGGAGTGGGCGCCCCACCTGCCCGAGACCTGGCACACCCAGCTGAGCGAGGCCCACCTGGGAGCGGCGCTGGGGCTGCCGGTGGGGGTGGCCAACGACGCCGACCTGGCCGCGGTGGGGGA
>DASQQH010000416.1:0-4924 GCA_035643555.1 Acidimicrobiales bacterium
CGACAGCCACAGCACCCGCCGCTGGACGGCATCGAGGGCCGCCTCGTCAGCCAGGTCGGGGACGAGGGTCGTCGCTGACCGTGTCACCTGCCACCTTTACCATCCTCCCGGCCGTCATGGGAAGCGGGACCACCCGGTTACGGCCGCCGGGGCGCTGGCGGGGCACCCGGGCGCCCCGCGGTCACCCCGCCGGGTCCTCGGCCAGGACGGCCCGGAGGAACGACCGGTCGCCGAGCAGGGGCACGTCGGGGAGGAACAGCCGCCCGTAGCGCTCGAAGTAGAGGAGCTGCTTGGCCAGCAGGAAGGTCCCCCGGTCCCAGTCGCTGCCGTGGAGGCCCTCCGCCTCGGTGAGCGCCCGGACCCGCCGCTGGGCCCGGACCCGGCGGAGCCGGGCCCGAAGCGAGCGGCTCCGGGCGGCCCCCCCGAGGGAGCGGTCGATCTGGTCCTGGGGCGCCCGCAGGAGGGTGCTCAGGCTCACCTCGCCGAAGGGCCTGGTGAGCAGGGGCTCCACCGTCGCCCGCACCAGGGCCCTGAGCCCCTCGTGGTCGAGGCCGACCTGGTCGACGGCCGACCCGTACTGGGCCGCCACGTGGCGGGCCACGTCGTCCCAGGCCGACTCGTCCCCCAGGGCGGCCTCCAGGATGCGCCGGAAGTACCCGTGGGTCTCGGGGTCCAGGCGGCCCACGATGCCCCAGTCGAGCACGGCGATGCGGCCGTCGCGCAGCAGGCGCAGGTTGCCGGCGTGGACGTCGCCGTGGAACATGCCCCACCGGATGGCGGTGACGAACCATGCCCGGAGGACCTGCTCGACCAGGGGCCGCGGGTCGTAGCCGAGGTCGGCCACCTGGGCCAGGTCGTCCACGGGGACGCCGTCGAGGTACTCCATCGTGAGCACCCGGGGCCCCGAGAGCTCGGGGAAGGGCGCCGGCACCGTCACCAGGGGGAGGTCGATCCGCCCCAGCAGGGCCCGGTAGTGGGCCATGGCCCGCCCCTCGTTGCGCAGGTCCAGCTCCTCCCCGAGCTGCTGGCGGAACCCGTCCAGCTGCTGGGCGAGCTGGGTCAGGGTCTGGTCGCCGGTCTGGTGGACGGCCAGCTCCAGGAGGGGGCGGATCAGGGCCAGGTCGGTGGCCACCGTGGCGTCGATGCCCGGGCGGAGGACCTTCAGGGCCACCGGCCGGCCGTCGGCGAGGCGGGCCCGGTGCACCACGGCGATGGAGGCCTGCCCCACCGGCCAGGGGTCCACCTCGGCGAAGGCGTCGGAAAGCCGGAGCCCCAGGTCCGCCTCCACCGTGTCCCGCACCTGGTCCAGGGGGACCGCCGGGCCGGTGTCCAGGCAGGTGCGGAACTCCTCGGCCACCTCCTCGCCGAACACCCCCGGGGAGGACGCCACGAGCTGGCCCAGCTTGACGAAGGTGGCGCCCAGCTCCTCGAAGGCTCCCCGCAGGGCCGAGGGAAGCGCCGCCCGGCGGGCCGGCCCGTTCCGCGCCCGCACGGCCACCGGGCCCAGGTGGCGGGCCAGGGCCGTCGCCGTGGCCGCCGTTCGTCGGGCGAGCTGGCCCCAGGTGGGCGACGGCAGGACGCGGGGGACGACGCGTGGGGTGGACAGGAGGTCCTCCGGGGCGCCGGCCATCGTCGCCCGGTCTAGTCCCTCCACGGCGCGACGTCCCACCCGGCGCCGGCGCCCCCCGTCCCGACAACCGGGGCGACGAGGAGGCGGCCCGGGCCTACCATCGAGCCGGTGCCGTATCACGCCATCGACGACCCCGACCTGCTCCGGGCCCTCCTCGACGCGGTGTTGCTGGTCGGCTCGGACCTCTCGCTGTCGGGCGTGCTCCGGCGCATCGTCGGCACCGCCGCCTCCCTCGTGCACGCCCGCTACGGGGCCCTCGGGGTGCTGGACGACACCCATACCGGCCTGGCGGAGTTCGTCACGGTGGGCGACCCCCCCGGGATGGCCGAGGTCATCGGGCACCGGCCTGAGGGACGGGGG
Organism: Acidimicrobiales bacterium; assembly: GCA_035643555.1. Taxonomy (GTDB): domain Bacteria; phylum Actinomycetota; class Acidimicrobiia; order Acidimicrobiales; family JAJPHD01; genus DASQQH01. Next base: position 1,991 of record DASQQH010000416.1, read on the forward strand.
ATCCTCGGGCTCCTCATCACCGAGCCCAAGCCCCTCCGCCTGGCCGACCTGGGTCGCCACCCGGAGGCCGCGGGGTTCCCCCCCGGGCACGTCCCCATGCAGAGCTTCCTCGGCGTGCCCATCCGGCTGGGGGAAGAGGTGTTCGGCAACCTGTACCTCACCGACAAGCAGGGCGCCCCCGAGTTCTCCCAGGTGGACGAGCAGGCCGTGGAGGGCCTCGCCGTGGCCGCGGGCATCGCCGTGCAGAACGCCCGCCTCTACCAGCAGGTGAGCGAGCTGCGCCGGCTGGAGGACCGGGAGCGCATCGCCCGTGACCTCCACGACACGGTCATCCAGCGTCTCTTCGCCACCGGGCTCAGCCTGCAGGGCATCACCGCCTACACCCAGGTACCCGAGGTCGGCCGCCGGATCCAGACGGCGATCGACGACCTGGACGAGACGATCCGCCAGATCCGCACCACCATCTTCGCCCTGGGGACGACCGGGCCCCAGGTGGGCCTACGGGACGAGGTGGTGAGCGCGGCCGGCGAGGTCGTGCCCGCCCTGGGCTTCCAGCCCCAGGTGCGCTTCGAGGGCCCGGTGGACACCACCGTGCCCAGGGGCCTCGGCGAGCACCTGGTGGCCACCCTGCGGGAGGCGCTCACCAACGTCGCCCGCCACGCCCGGGCCACCCACGCCGAGGTCCTCGTGGCGGCGGACGGCAGCGAGGTCGTCCTCACCGTCGTCGACAACGGGGTGGGGGTGCCCGACGAGCCCGTCGCCTCCGGCCGGGGCCTGCCCAACATGGCCAGCCGGGCCTCCGAGCTCGGCGGCCAGTTCAGCCTCCGGACCCGCCCCGAGGGCGGCAGCCGTCTCACCTGGCGGGTGCCGATCGCCGACCGGTGGTGAGCACCGGGTCCGCCGGCACCTCCACCGGGGACCGGCCGCCCCGGGCTCAGCGCCTGACCCGGATCCGGCGCCCCGACATGGCCGTGGGCGAGACCCGCACGTAGGTCTCGCGCTCCCCGCCGGCCCAGGGCGTCACCCCGAGCTCGTCGATCCGGCGACGTTCGGCCGGATCGGCCTCCACCCGGGCCCGGCCGTTCACCAACACGCTCCACCCCTCCCCCATGGCCTCGTCCAGGTGGTCCACCTCGAAGCCCACCGTCTCGCCCCGGCGGGCGACCTGGCGGGCCACCCCGTCGCCGGTGCGGAACACGACGTCGCCGCCGAGCACCCCGTAGTTGACCGGCAGGGCCGTCGGCCCCTGCTCGGTCACCGAGACCAGCCTGCCCACCCCACCGGGCCCCAGCAGGGCCTCGCACTCCTCGGTGGTGAGCTCGCCCAGGACCGGCCGGGGACCGGGTGGGCCCCCGCCCGCGGGGCGCTCCTGGCCACCCCCCTCCAGCACCCCCGCCGTGGTCTCCAGGGCCGCGGCCAGCCGCAGCATGGCCGCCGTGCTCGGCGCGGCCTCGGGGTGGCTTTCGAGATAGGCCAGGTACTGGGGAGCCATCCCCGCCCGCCGGGCGACCTCCTCCCGGCTCAGCCCCAGCTCACGCCGGCGGTAGGTCACCCGCCTCCCCAGGTCGCCTGGATCCCTGCGGTCCACCGTCGCCACCCTAGGCGCCGCTTTCCACCCGGACCCGGGCCCCCTCCCGGGCGGTCCCCGTGCCGGCCAGGAGGGCCTCCACGGCGGCCAGGGCCGTTGCCGGGGGGACCCAGGTGTTGACCGTGGTGGACGAGGGCCAGGGGTCGGCGGTGGCGGCCATGACCCGGGCCACGTCGGCGTCGGCGTCGGAGGGGTCCCCGGTCGCGGCCCGGGCGCTCAGACGCCGCACCGCCTCCGAGAACGGGGTCTCACAGCGCAGCTCCACCAGCTCGGCCCACGCCTCCCGGGCCACCTTGGCCCCCAGGGCCCGCCACCGGCTGTCGGCGAACGAGGCGTCCAGCACCACCGACTCCCCCCGGGCCAGGAGGGCGGCGGCCCGCCGGAAGAGCGTGCGGTAGGTGGCCTCGGTCTGTTCCGAGCGGTAGAGGCCCTCCCGCCAGGGGGCCGGCGCCGGGTCCTCGGGCGCCAGGCCAGCCAGCTCCTTGCGGACCTGGTCCGAGCGCAGCACCACCCATCCCCGCTCGGCCCCCAGGGCCTCGGCCAGGGTGGACTTCCCCGTGCCGGGCAGCCCCCCGATCAGGACCAGTCGGATCCGGGCCCGCTCCAGGTGGGCGAGGGCCCAGCGCTGGTAGTTGGCGGCCGCCTGGGCCATCCAGGCGTCCCCCTGGGCGTGGCGAAGGCAGGACACCTTGGCCCGGACCAGGGCCCGGTACGCCGCGTAGTGGGAGGCCAGGCTGGCGGGGAAGCCGTCGCCGGAGAACTCCCGGTAGTCGGCGAGGAACGACGCGGCCGCCTCGCTCGCCCCCAGCCGCTCGAGGTCCATGGCCAGGAAGGCCACGTCGGCGAGCACGTCACCGTGGCGGAGCGCGTCGTCGAACTCGATGCAGTCGAGGATCCTCGGCCCGTCGGGCAGGCAGAAGATGTCCTCGGCCTGCAGGTCCCCGTGGCCGTCGCAGATCCGTCCCGCCTCCACCCTGGACCACAGCAGGGCGGTCCGCCCCGCCAGGTAGCCGCGGGCCAGCTCGGCCAGGCGTGCCTGGACGCCGGGATCCAGCACCGGGCCCACGTAGGGCCGCAGCTCGTCGAGGTTGCCTTCCCACAACGCCAGGACCCGCCCGGGACGCCCGGCCTCGTCGATCGTCGGCGAGCGCTGGGCGGCGGCGTGGAACGCGGCGAGGACCCGTGCCACCTGGCGCAACTCGTGGCCGACGGCCGTCCCCCGCCGCACCAGGCTCGCCAGCCGTGCCCGATCGGGGAGACGCCGCATGACCACCAGGTGCTCGACCGGCACCCCGTCCATGACGACGTCGGCCACGCCCAGGTACACGTCGGGGGCCAGCCGCCGG
>DASQQH010000417.1:0-2279 GCA_035643555.1 Acidimicrobiales bacterium
GGCAGGTGGTAGATCCGGAAACGGACCGGAGCGGACCTGGGCGTTCCTCGCGCGTGCTGGCAACAGTCCCTGCAGACCAGGTCCCCGCCGGTCAGTGGCAACGATCGGCGCTGGAACCCCGGCCTCACCTGCTCGCCCGAGCGAGCCCGCTGGCGGCTCGGCCGGCCGCCGCGTGGTCCGCCTTCTCGCGGACAGAGCGCCGGTGTCGGCGGGTGATGGTTGCGCCACGGCCCCTTGCTTGCGTCCCGCATCGATGCCCCACGCCGCGACCGGCGACGTCGTCGGCTTGCCCGGGTGGCGCCCCCCGCCGCCCTCCTGGGTGGGCAGGGCCCGCCCCGACCCAAACCGGCGTCCAGGGGCGGTGCTCCTCGGCTCAACCCTGGTGGTGGGCCCCCCGGATTCCGCTCCAGCGCGCTGTCGTTTGGCAACGCAGGAGTGGTAGGGGAGGAGCGGAGGCGGGGACGCCGCCCACGGGCCCGTGCCCGGTTCCGTGGTTGGCCGGAGCTCGGGAGGCTCCGGTGGGTGACCAGGCGGAGGTTGGCGAGGACCGGAGCCCACCGGAGGCCCGGTTCCGGGGCATGTGTCAGACAACGTCCGGGTCATCGCTGTGGCCGTCCCGGCGTCGGAGCCGTTGGTGTGACAGGTCGGGACGACACTGGGGCGTGTGCCTGATCGGTGAAGGCGACAGCGAGAACTCGTCGGCGTACGGGACTGGACCTCGTGCGGGCGGGGTAGCCGGTGGCATGATGGCCCAGCTACCGGCCGGTGGGGCGGGCAAGGCTGGCACCAACGGCTGACGCGGGGTGCGTGCTGGGAGGAGGCGGTGAACGACGTTGCCCTCCACGTCGCTCACCGCCACCGCCCGGTGTGGAGAGGGGGACAATGGCGGCCCTCGTGTACGAGGACGCAGGAGGAAGCAAACAGCGAGACGAGAGGCCAGCGTGAGCGCCAGGCGCGGCGGCGCAGCGGGGTTGCTGGCGCTGGCTGGCGCTGCCGCCGGGTGCCAGGCCTCGGCGACGAGGGCCCCGACCACGACGTCCCCCAGGACGGTGGCACCGGGTGGGGGCAGGAAGCGCCGACGACAGCCGTCCGGGTGGTGACCTCGGCCTCGGGGTCAACGACCACCCTCGCCCCGACGACGACCACCACCGTCGGCCAGGTGGCGACGAGGCTCGGCACCTGGCCCATGCCCGACCCCCGTCTCACCCCCGGTCAGCGCTTCCCAGGCGTGACGACGGCGGAGGTATGCACGAGTGGCTGGGCGACAGCGCACCGTGACGTGACCGAGACTGAACGCCACCAGGTCTTCGCCTCCTACGGGATCCCCTATTCCCAGCACGACAACTACGAGCTCGACCATCTCGTCCCTCTGGAACTCGGCGGTGATAACGCCGAAGCGGACCTGTGGCCGGAGCTGGGGCAAATCCCGAACGTCAAGGATCACCTGGAGAACGTCCTCCACGATGACGTGTGCTCGGGGCGGGTGAGTCTGGCCACCGCCCAGCAGGCGATCGCGACGGACTGGCCACAGACGTATCTGACCTACCTGGGAAGTGTGCCGACCACGACCGCAACCGCAGGGAACCCCGTAGCCCGTCCGCCCTCTGCTCCGGGCACGACACCGGCGCCCCCACATGGCGCATGGTGCAGTGCGAGCGCCAGGCGGTATCGGGGTTCAGATTACGACGTCTATGTCCATTCCAACCAATCCCACACCGAGGCGACGGCCTCAGATTCCGGTGACCGGCACAGGTATCGCACGAACGGGTCGGGTTATGCCGATATCTACTTGTGGCACACTCGCCTGGAGAGACGATCACGGTGAGGGTGGGTGCTGCGAGCTGTCAGACCACGGCGCCGTAGCAAGACGCGGCTAGCGGCGATGCAGCGGGACGCCTGGCGCCGCACAAGGCGACGCCTGCGTGGTGTGAGTGGAGGAGGAGTGACGGGGCCGCCCCTGGTGGCGGGGACGCCCCGGTGAACGCTTCCACGCGCGACCCTGCTGTCCGGTGCGGCGGCACCTCGAACCTACAAGGAGGATCATGAAGATCGGGCTTGCGAATCTCATCGACGAGGGATCGGTCGGTCAGGTCGAAGGAAGCCGAACGTTCAATGCCGCCAAGCTGGCAGCCGGTGGTCAGCGGGGGCCGGCCAGCTATGAGCAGCTCCAACGGGCCCGTGGCAGCCTCCCCGCCGGGCCGGGGGAGGCGCGGGCTGTTGAGCGCATCGCCCGTGCCGGCAAGGCCCAGGTCCCGGTGAGGGTCACGAGTCCCAGCTCC
>DASQQH010000418.1:0-4494 GCA_035643555.1 Acidimicrobiales bacterium
AGACCCTGCCCCTGGTCGTGGGGGACGTGGCCGTCGACCGGGCCCGCCACCGGGCATGGTGGCAGGGAACCGCCGTCAGCCTCACCCCCAAGGAGTTCGACCTGCTGGAGCTCCTCCTGGCCCACGCCGGCCAGGTCCTGGCCCGGGCGGTGCTCCTGCGCCGGGTGTGGGGACAGGCGACCGGCGCGGGGAACAAGACCCTCGAGGTCCACGTCAGCCGGCTCCGGACCAAGGTGGAGGAGGACCCCGCCCGGCCACGCCGGCTCCTCACCGTGCGGGGGGTCGGCTACCGCTACCGCGCCGTCCCCTCCGAGGCCCCCGGCGGGGACCCGGGCGCCCCACCCGAGGGGCGAGGGTGAGGCCCCTCCCCCGCCAGGGAGCGGGCCAGGGCCCTGAAGGCCCGGCCCCGGTGGGACAGCGCCTCCTTCTCCGCCGCGGTCATCTCGGCGAAGGTCCGCCCGTCCCCGCCGTCGGGGACGAACACCGGGTCGTAGCCGAAGCCCGCCGTCCCCCGGGGCTCGGGGGCGATCCACCCCCCCACGCCGCCGGTGGCCACCACCTCGCGGCCGTCGGGCCAGGCCACCAGGGCGACCGTCGTGAACCGGGCCCGCCGGTCGGCGACGCCCGACAGGGCGGCCAACAGCTTGGCCACGTTGTCGGCATCGCTGGCCCGGGGCCCGGCGTAGCGGGCCGAGTGCACCCCGGGCGCCCCGTCCAGGGCCTCGACCTCGAGCCCGGTGTCGTCGGCCACCGCGCCGAGGCCCGTGGCCCGGGCCAGGGCCCGGGCCTTGAGCCGGGCGTTGCCCTCCAGGGTGTCGGCGGTCTCCTCGACCGGGGGCACCGAGGCCGGCCTGGGGGCCAGCTCGAGGCGCGGGGGCGGCCCCAGGATGGCGGTGATCTCGGCGACCTTGTCGGGGTTCGCCGTGGCCAGGACCAGGCGCACGGCGGCCTCAGCGCCGGGCCGGTTCCTCGGCCAGGGTGGTCTGTTGCAGGTCGAGCAGCTGGGCGATGCCGTGCTCGCCGAGGGAGAGGAGCTCGTCCAGCTCGGTGCGGGTGAAGGGCTGGCCCTCGGCGGTCCCCTGGATCTCGACGAAGCGCCCCTCGGAGGTCATGACCACGTTCATGTCCACCTCGGCCCGGACGTCCTCGGCGTAGTCCAGGTCGAGCATGCAGGTGGCGTCCACCACCCCCACCGAGACCGCGGCACAGGCCGCCCCCATGGGGTGCACGGCGAGGCGCCCCTGCTGCTGGAGCCGGGTGAAGGCGTCGTGGAGCGCCACGTAGGCCCCGCAGATGGAGGCCGTGCGGGTGCCACCGTCCGCCTGGAGCACGTCGCAGTCGCACACCACCTGGAGCTCACCGACCAGGCCCAGATCGGTCACCGCCCGGAGGGACCGCCCGATGAGGCGCTGGATCTCCTGGGTCCGCCCGGACTGCTTGCCCCTGGTCGCCTCCCTGGTGGTGCGCTCGGTGGTCGACCCCGGCAGCAACGAGTACTCCGCCGTCACCCACCCCCGTCCTCCCCCCCGGAGCCACGGCGGGACCCGCTCCTCCACCGAGGCCGTGCACAGGACCCTGGTCCTGCCCATGAGCACCAGCGTGGAGCCGAGCGCGAACTGGGTGTAGTCCCGCTGTAACGTCGCCGCCCGCAACTCGTCCACACCGCGCCCATCGGCTCGCACCGGCTCCTCCTAGGGGTCCCAGGCGGCGCCCACCGCCGCCAGCTCCACCGCCTGACCATAGGCCGCGGCGCCCTCCTCCTCGACCGCCCCGGGCGACACCGAGGGCCAGCGGTGGGTCAGCACCAGGCGCCCCACCCCCGCCTCCCGGGCCATGGTGCCCGCCTGGCGGGCCGAGAGGTGCTGGGCCCGTCCCTCCCGGTCCGCCAGCCAGGTGGCCTCGCACAGGGCCAGGTCGATCCCCGGGCCCAGGGCCTCCAGCGACCAGCCCGGGCCGGTATCGGCCGAGTAGGCAAGTGTCCGGCCCTCGCCCTCGACCCGCACCGCCAGGGTCTCGGGACCGTGGTCGGTGCGGGAGAACGAGAGCGACAGCCCCCCCACGGCCAGGGCGTCACCGTCGGCCACCGCCCGCCAGGAGAACACGCCGGGGAAGTCGTGGTAGACGACACGGCGCAGGTCCCCGGGCGCGTACACGGGGAGGTCGCGGCGCTCCAGGTCGAAGGCCAGGGCCACGGCCAGGCCCTCGAGGTCGCCCCGATGATCGGGATGCTCGTGGCTGACGACCACCGCGTCGAGGTCGGCGAGGTCGAGGCGGGCCTGGAGGGCGGCGAGGGTGCCCGAGCCGGCGTCCACCCACAGCCGGGTCCCGGCGCCCTCCACCAGATACCCGCTGGTGGCGCCGCCGGGCCCGGGGTAGCCGCCGTCGCAGCCGAGGACCGTCACCCGCAGGGTCACCAGGGCACCGCCTCGACCCGGTCCAGCTCCGGGCCGAGCAGGCGCCGGCCGAGCTCCGCGAACAGCCCCAGGTCGCCCGAGGAGCACCACCGGTGCTGGGCCCCGGCAGGCGCCCACCCGTCGTCGGCGGGGTCGAGCGCGGTGGGCCCCGGCCCCGTCCGGGCCAGCGCCCGAGCGCCGGTGGTCCGGGGAAGCACCGGCGCCCGGGCCAGCGCGCCGTCGGCCAGGATCGCCCGCACCTCGAAGGCGGTCTCCTCCGCCGAGGAGACGAGGACCACGTCCCGGCCCACGGTGTCGGCGATGGGCCGGGCCAGGAAGGGGTAGTGGGTGCAGCCCAGCAGCAGCGTGTCGATCCCGGCGGCCCGCACCGGGCCCAGGCGGGCCTCCGCCAGCGCCCGCACCCTCTCCCCGGAGGTCTCCCCCCGCTCCACGGCCTCCACGAAGCCGGGGCAGGGGGCGCACACCAGCTCGACCGGGGAGCCCAGGGCCCGGTTCTCCCGCTCGTAGGCCTGGGAGCAGATGGTCCCGGTGGTGGCGACCACCCCCACCCGCCCGTTCCGGGTCGCCCGCACCGCCGCCCGCAGCCCGGGGGCGATGACGCCGACGACGGGGACCTCGAGCTCCCCCCGCAGCACCCCCAGGGCGGCGGCGGTCGCCGTGTTGCAGGCGACCACGACCAGCTTCACCGCCCACTCCTCCACCAGGTACCGGGCGATCTGGCGGGCGAAGGCCCGGACCTCGCCCAGGGGGCGGGGGCCGTAGGGATAGCGGCCGGTGTCCCCCACGTAGACCAGGTCCTCAGCGGGCACCAGGTCGATCAGGGCCCGGGCCACGGTGAGGCCCCCGAAGCCGCTGTCGAACACGCCGATGGGCCGGTCATCCATGCGTGGCCCTCAGGCTAGGCCACCCGGCGCGCCCGGTGACGGGAGACCCACCATCTGGGGCCGGCGCGACGGGGAATCAGAAGTACACGAGCTGCCGGGCCCGCTCGGCCACGGCGTCGATGTCACCGGTCCAGGCCTCGGTGGAGAGGTACTTCCAGCCCCCGTCGGCCAGCACGGTGACCACCACCCCCTCCTCGATGGCGGAGGCGCACCGGACGGCCCCGGCCACCGCGCACCCCGAGGAGAGCCCGGCGAAGATCCCCACGTCGAGCAGCCGTCGGGTCCAGGCCACCGAGTCCCGGGGACCGATGATGGTCTTGCGGTCCAGCAGGTCGGGGCCCCCACCCTCGGTGAAGATGGGCGGGATGAAGCCCTCGTCGAGGTTGCGCAGCCCCTCCACCTGCTCACCGGTGGGTGGCTCGACCGCCCACACGGCGATGTCGGGGTTCGCCTCCTTGAGGAACCCGCCGGCCCCGATCAGGGTGCCGCTGGTCCCCAGGCCGGCGACGAAGTGGGTGAGCTCGGGGCAGTCGCGCCAGATCTCGGGCCCGGTCCCCTCGTAGTGGGCCCGCGGGTTGGCGGGGTTGCCGTACTGGTAGAGGAAGGCGTACTCGGGATGCTCCTCGGCGAGACGCTGGGCCAGGCGCACCGCCCCGTTGGAGCCCTCCTCGGCGGGGGACTCGACGATCTCGGCTCCCCACACCTCGAGCAGCTGGCGGCGCTCGACCGACACGTTGGCCGGCATCACCACCCGCAGGGTGTACCCCTTGAGCCGGCAGACCAGGGCGAGGCCGATCCCGGTGTTCCCCGAGGAGGGCTCGAGCAGGGTCTGGCCGGGGCGCAGGGCGCCGCTCTTCTCGGCCTCCTCGACCATCGCCAGGGCCACCCGGTCCTTGATGGAGCCGCCCGGGTTCTGGCCCTCGAGCTTCACCAGGAGCCGGACCCGGGGATTGGGGCTGAGGGCCGACACCTCGACCAGGGGCGTCTGGCCGATGAGCTCGAGGACGCTGCCGTACGCGGCCACGTCGCCCTAGCCCCCGGCCACGGCCGGGAGGATGGACACGACGTCGTCGTCGGCGACCTTGGTCTCCAGCTTGTCCAGGTAGCGGACGTCGTCGTCGTTCACGTAGACGTTGATGAACCGGTGGAGGGAGCCCTCCTCGGTGAACACCTGACTGGCGACATCCGGGTAGCTG
>DASQQH010000419.1:0-2342 GCA_035643555.1 Acidimicrobiales bacterium
GGTCCGCCGGGCGAGCCGACGTCAAGCGAGCCGACGCCAAGCGAGCCGACGTCAGGCGGGGCGGACGGCCACGCCGCGGGCGGCCAGGTGGGCCTTGGCCTCGGCCACGGTGTGCTCCCCGTAGTGGAAGATCGAGGCCGCCAGCAGCCCGTCGGCCCCCCCCACCACGGCCCCGTCGACCAGGTGGTCCAAGGTGCCCACCCCGCCGCTGGCCACCACCGGGATCCCGCACGCGTCGACCACCGCCCTGGTCAGGTCCAGGTCGAAGCCCTCCCGGGTGCCGTCGCGATCCATGGAGGTGAGCAGCACCTCGCCGGCACCCAGCCGCTCGCAGATCACCGCCCAGGACACCGCCTCCACCCCGGCCGGCCGCCGTCCCCCGTGGGTGTGGACCTCCCAGCCGCTCCCCGGCTGGCCGGCCGCCCGGGCCTTGGCGTCGATGGCCACCACCACGCACTGGGCGCCGAACCGGTCGGCGAGGTCGGCCACCAGGCCCGGGTGGGTGACCCCGGCGGTGTTGACCGCGACCTTGTCGGCCCCGGCCCGCAGCAGCCGGTCGGCGTCGGCCACCGTGCGCACCCCCCCGCCCACCGTCAGGGGGATGAAGACCTCCTCGGCGGTGCGCGCCACCGCCTCGACCAGGGTGTCCCGACCCTCGGCCGAGGCGCTGATGTCGAGGAACACCACCTCGTCCGCACCGGCGCGGTCGTAGCGGGCAGCGAGCTCCACCGGGTCCCCGGCGTCGACCAGATCGGCGAAGTGCACCCCCTTCACCACCCGGCCCCCGTCCACGTCGAGACAGGGGATCACCCGGACGCTGTGCACGCCGCGAGGCCCTCCCGCACGCCGAACCGGCCCTCCCGCAGGGCCGTCCCCACGATCACCCCGGCGAGGCCGCGCCCGGCGCGGGCCAGGCCGGCCAGGCCCACCAGGTGGTCGAGGCTCGCCACCCCCCCCGAGGCGATCACCGGCAGGGCGGTGGCACCGAGCACCGCCGAGAGGCCCTCCAGGTCCGGGCCCTGCAGGGTCCCGTCCCGGCCGATGTCGGTCACCACCACCGCCGCCACCCCCGCGTCCTCGAACCGGGCCAGGACGTCGAGGAGGCTGTCCCCCGACGACTGGGTCCACCCCCGGAGGGCCACCCGGGCGTTGGCCAGCGACCCTGCCGGATCCCCGGCCTCCACCGGCCTGTCGGAGACCGCCGCCCCCACCCGGCGGTGGTCGAGGCCGACGGCCACCATCCCCGGATACCGCTTGGCCAGCCGGCGGATCAGGCCGGGCTGCTCGAGGGCGGCGGTGCCCAGCACCACCCGGGCCACCCCCGCTTCGAGCAGGCCGGCGGCGCCGGCCTCGTCGCGGATCCCCCCACCGGCCTGGAGGAACACGCCCGCCTCCCGGGCCACGGTGGCGATCCGGCCCACCACGGGCCGGTGCACCGGCTCGCCGGTGCGCGCCGCGTCCAGATCGACCACGTGCAGGTGGCGCGCGCCGGCGGCGACCAGCTCCTCCGCGGTGGCCTGGGGGTCGCCGAAGGTCCGCTCCCGCTCGTAGTCGCCCTGGACCAGCCGCACGGACCGCCCGCCCCGCAGGTCGATGGCCGCGTACAGGTCCATGGGCTAGCCCCGCCCGCCCGGGCCCCCGACCGCCCCCACCGGCGTGTCGGCCCCTCCCCCGGCATGGGCCCGGCAGCGGTCGACGAAGGCCGCCAGCAGCGCCAGCCCCGCCGGCCCGGACTTCTCGGGATGGAACTGGGTCCCCCACAGGGCCCCCCGCGCCACCGCGGCGGCCACCGGTCCCCCGTAGTCGCAGGTGGCGACGGTGTGGGGACCGATCTCGGGGGCATAGGAGTGGACGAAGTACACCCACGGCTCGGGACCCAGGGCCTCCAGCAGGGGGCTCGGGGGACCGGGCAGGGGGTGGAGGAGGTTCCACTGCATCTGGGGCCGCTTCACCCCGCCCGGCAGGGGCCGCACCTGGCCGGGCAGCAGGCCCAGGCCGGGGATCTCAGGGCTCTCGTCGGAGGCCTCGTAGCACAGCTGGAGGCCCACGCAGATCCCGAGGAAGGGCACCCCCGCCGCCACGGCGGCGGTGGCCACGTCATCGAGGCCCGTGGCGGACAGGGCAGCCCGGGCGGCCCCGAAGGCCCCGACCCCGGGCAGGACCACCCCGGAGGCCCCCCGGGCCTCCCCGGGCCGTTCGGCCAGCACCGCGTCGCCGCCCACCGCCTGCAGGGCCTTCTGGGCAGAGCGGAGGTTGCCGATCCCATAGTCCAGCACGGCGATCACCCGAGCACCCCCTTGGTCGAGGGCACCCCCGCCCCCTCCACCGACAGGGCGTCCCGC
>DASQQH010000420.1:0-4648 GCA_035643555.1 Acidimicrobiales bacterium
ACCGCCAGGGCCGTCGGCTTGCCCAGCTGCTGGGTGTGGAGCTCGGTGGTGTTGAGGGGCGGTCCGAGCAGGATGCGCTTGACTCGGTACCCCAGGGTCTCTGGGAGCTCCAGGGCCTCGGAGGTCGGCAGGGGGGCCGGAGGCGGCTTGCTCACGGCGCCAGTAAAACACGGCAGCCGGGTTGTGCTGCATCCATGGGACGTGTTGCATGGGACTGTGCGCGTCGACCCACCCGAAGGCGAACCCGGCAGCGGCCCGGCGCACCGGGCCCAGGGCGAGATGACCGCTCCCCCCCACGTGATCGTGGTCGGCTGTGGCCGGGTGGGCTCCGAGCTGGCCACCAGCCTGGTGCAGATGGGCTGCGACACGGTGGTCATGGACAAGTCGCCCGGTGCCTTCCGCCGGCTCCCCCCCGGTTGGGGAGGCCGGACGGTGGTCGGGTTCGGCTTCGACCAGGACCACCTCACCGAAGCGGGCATCCAGGAGGCCGCCGCCCTGGCTGCGGTCACCAGCGGTGACAACTCCAACATCCTCACCGCCCGCATCGCCCGGGAGCGCTACGAGGTCCCCCAGGTGGTCGCCCGCATCTACGACCCCCGTCGGGCCCAGATCTACCGGCGTCTGGGCATCGACACGGTGGCCACGGTCACCTGGACCGTCGGACAGGCCATCAGGCGGCTCTTCCCGGACAAGACCTGGAGCGACTGGTCGGACTCCTCGGGCCAGCTGCTGCTGGTCGAGCGGGGGCTGCCACCGGCCTGGGCCGGGCAGCGCCTGGAGCGCCTGGGCGCCCGTGGCCGCCTCCGTCTGGTGGCCGTCGAGCGGGACGGCCAGCCCCTGCTGCCGACGCCCGAGCTGGTGGGCCAGGGCGGTGATCGGCTGCACCTCGCCGTGCGCAAGGACGCCCTCTCGGACATCGACCGGATCCTGACGGCGGGGCCAGGACCATGAGGGTGGTGATCGCCGGGGCGGGAAACGTGGGGGTCTTCCTGGCCGAGGACCTCCTCGCCGCCAGCCACGACGTGCTGGTGGTGGAGAAGGAGCCCGACATCGTCGCCCGGGTCGAGCCCACGGTGGGGGCGGCGTGGGTCGTGGGCGACGCGTGCGAGCTCTCCACCCTCCAGGCCGCCGCGCTGGAGGACGCCGACGTTGTGGTGGCGGCCACGGGGGACGACGAGGACAATCTGGTCGTCTCCCTGCTGGCCAAGCAGGAGTTCGCCGTCCCCCGGGTGGTGGCCCGGGTGAACCACCCCAAGAACCACTGGCTGTTCAAACCCACCTGGGGGGTGGACGTGTCGGTGTCGACCCCCCATCTGCTGTCCGCGCTCGTCCAGGAGGCGGTATCGGTGGGCTCGCTTGTCCGCCTGCTCACCTTCGAGGGCAGCAGCGCCCGGCTCGTGGAGGTGACACTCGCCGATCAGTCGCCGGCGGTCAACCAGTCGATCGCGGACCTGGAGCTGCCCCGGGACGCCACGATCGTCGCGGTCATGCGGGGCGGCCACGTCGTGGTCCCCCGGGGGGACACGGTCCTCGGCAGCGGGGACGAGATCCTGGCCCTGGTGACCACGGATTCCGAGGACGAGCTCAAGACGACCCTGGTGGGCGGCGAGCGCCCCGTCGCCAAGGGCGACCGGGCCCGCCCGGGCGGCCCGGGCGGCGCGGGCGTCTAGTGCGGGCCGGGCCCGGCCCGGCCGCAGTAGAGGACCATGTGCACGGCGGTCCCCGACTCGTGGGAGAGGAAGACCACGTCATCGACCAGGGCCCGCAGCAGGGCGACCGACAGCCCCCGCTCCCCGAGTGGGACCCCGCTCTGGGTCTCCGGTACGGCCTCGGGATCGAAGCTGCCCCCCTGGTCGACGATCGACACCTCCAAATGGTCGTCCGCCTCGCGCCATCCCACGGACAGACGGGGATCGGCGGCCTGGCGCTCCGAGGCCTCGATGGCGTGCGCACAGGCCTCCGACACGGCCAGTCTCAGGTCGTCGACCCGCTCCTCGGTCAGGTCCCGGCGGGTCGAGGCGAGCGAGGACACCAGCAGGCGGACCAGGGAGACCAGCTCGGCCTTGGCAGGCAGTTCGAGCACACCGCCGGTCCCTCCCCAGTCACCGGAGGGCCCCCGGCGGGCAGCCACCACCCGGTCCTCACCCACTGGTCGCCTGCTCCAGGGAATCATGGATCGAGAACACCTTGGTCAACCCGGTGATCTCGAAGACCTTGAGAATCCGGGGCTGGGTGCAGACCAGGGTCAGGTCCCCGTCGTGGCTCCGCAGACGCTTCAACCCTCCGACCAGGACTCCCAGGCCGGTGGAGTCCAGGAACTCGACACCCTCGAGGTCCACCACGATCCGGCGGGCCCCCTGGCTGACCAGCTCCACCAGGCGCTCCCTGAGCCGGGGAGCGGTGTACACGTCCACCTCGCCCTGCACCGCGAGGACCGTGTACCCGTCCCGCTCGGTCACATCGAGACTCAGGTCCATGCTCATTCTTCTCCTCGCCCGGCGGACGAGCGGACCGACCACCTACCGTTCGCTCCCCGGTCGCCCTCGAGCCCTGTTCGCTGACACGCTACCTCCCTACCTTAAGGTGTAGCGATGTCCTCCTCCCAGCTCCGACGGTGGGACGCCAGCGTCCCACCGTCGGTGCCGTCCGGGCCTGCCGCCCGCCAGGAGGTGGTGGACCTTCTCGAGGCTCTCAGCGACCGCGGCCAGCTGGCGCGGGTGGTGTCCCGCCCCCCACGGCCGGCCGTGGGGGGGACCCCGGCGTCCCTGCCGGATCCGGTGGCGGCACTGGTCCCCCAAGGCGGCCTGTGGTCCCACCAGGCCAGGGCCCTCGACCTGGCACGCGCCGGCCGGTCCCTGGTGGTGGCCACCTCCACGGCCTCGGGCAAGTCGCTGTGCTACCAGCTGGCGATCGCGGCCGCCGCCCACGAGGACCGCCGGGCCACCGCGCTGGTCCTGGTCCCCACCAAGGCCCTCGCCCGGGACCAGCTCCGGTCCTGGACCGGCCTGGTCCCGGACCTGGACGTGGCCGTGTACGACGGCGACACCCCCGCCGATGAGCGGTCCCTGGCCCGTCGTCAGGCCCGGGTGTTGGTCACCAACCCCGAGATGCTCCACGTGGGGATCCTGCCCAACCACGAACGGTGGGCGCGGCTCCTCTCCGGGCTGCGCTATGTGGTGGTCGACGAGGCCCACATCCTGCGGGGGGTGTTCGGAAGCCACGTCTCCCATGTCCTGCGGCGTCTGCGGCGGCTGGCCGACGGGTACGGCTCGGCCCCCACCTTCTGGTTCACCTCGGCGACCATCGGCGAGCCCGCCGCCCTGGCCTCGACCCTCGCCGGGGTCCCGGTCGAGGAGGTGACCGGGGACGGGTCCCCCCAGGGCGAGCGCCTCCTGGCGCTGTGGAACCCACCGCTGCTCGACCGGCACCGGGGTCGCCGGGCCTCCCCCCACGAGGAGACCGCCGAGCTCCTGGCGGGCCTGACCGCGGCAGGTCTGCGGACCATTGCCTTCACCCGGAGCCGGGCCGCGACGGAGCGGGTGGCCGACGCCGCCCGACGCCGGCTGCCGCCCGGGCTGGCCGACCTCGTCCGCCCCTACCGGGGTGGCTACCTGCCGGGCGAACGCCGGGCCATCGAGGCCGCCCTGGCAGGGGGCCAGCTACGAGGGCTGGCGGCCACCTCGGCCCTGGAGCTGGGCATCGACGTGGGGGGGCTCGACGCCTGCGTGCTGGACGGGTTCCCGGGCACGGTCTCGTCCCTGTGGCAGCGTGCCGGGCGCGCCGGCCGACGGGCGGGCCTGTCGCTGACCGTGCTCGTGGCCGGACCCGACGCTCTCGACCAGTGGTGGATGGCCCACCCCGACCAACTCCTCGCCAGGGCGCCGGAGCCCTCCGTGGTGACCCCGGCGAACCCCTCCGTGCTCCATCCCCAGCTGGCCTGCGCGGCCTGGGAGACCCCGCTCTCGGAGAAGGACGACACCTGGTGGGGCCCGCCGGCGCTCCCCGACGGGGCGTTCGAGGAGGCGGTGACCACGCTGGCCCGGGAGGAGCGCCTGGTCGTGCGCGAGGGGCGGGCCGTCCACGCCGGACGACGGGCCCCCGCCCCCGGAGTGAACCTGCGGGTGTCCTCCCCCGCCCCCTGGTGGATCGCCCTGGCGGGGACGGAGGGCCAGGTGATCGGCACCGCCGAGGACGCCCGGGTCTTCGCCACCCTCCACCCCGGGGCGGTGTACCTCCACCAGGGCCAGCGCTACCGGGTGGAGGCGTTGGACGACGACGACCGGGTCGCCTGGGTCGCCCCGACGGATGACGACGAGGTCACCCAGGCCCGCATCGACGTCGACGTGGCCGTCCTGGCGGAGGACCGGACCTGCGAGCTCGGCCGGTCCCGGCTCGCCCTGGGGCCAGTGGAGGTGGTCGAGCGAGTCGTGGGTTACGAGCGCAGGGAGGCCGACGGCGGCCGCCGACTGGGTGAGGTGGCCCTCGACCTGCCACCCAGTCGTCTGGTGACCCGCGGCCTCTGGTACCGCCTGGAGGAGGAGCTGGTCGCCGGTGCCCTGGGGCACCGGGCCGGGCGGCGCCGGGTGGTGGGCAGCCTCCACGCGCTCGAGCACGCGGCCATCGGCATCCTGCCCCTGTTCGCCATCTG
>DASQQH010000421.1:0-6894 GCA_035643555.1 Acidimicrobiales bacterium
ACCCTCTCCCACTGGGCCCTGCGCCTGTTCGACCTGGGTCCGGGCCAGTACTGCGGGGGGGCCGGCGGGGCCGGCCTCGGCTACGGGCTGGGGGGGTCGATCGGGGTCGCCCTGGCCAACCGGGACACCGACCGCCTCGTGATCGACCTGCAGTCCGACGGCGACGCCATGGCCACCCCCCAGGCGCTGTGGGTGGCCGCCCACGACCGGATCCCCCTCCTCATCGTGGTGGACAACGACCGCTCGTTCACCAACTCGGTCAACCATGCCGAGCGGGTCGCCCTGGCCCGGGGGCGGCCGGTGGAGGCCAAGACCGTCGGCATGCTGATCGACGACCCCCCCGTCGACTTCGCCGCCCTGGCCCGGTCGATGGGGGTCCACGGCGAGGGGCCGGTGACCACCGTGGACGAGCTGGGCCCCGCCCTCGAGGCGGCGCTCAAGATCGTCACCGGGGCCCGGCGCCCGGCGCTGGTCGACGTGCTCACCTAACCCACAAGGAGGTCGGTGCTCATGGAACCGGGCTGGGAGGCGTTCCTCACCGAGCGGGACCGGGCGGTCTTTGCCGCCTCGGGCTACGGCGCCCGGGCGGGCTTCGGGCGCCGGCCGGTGGTGGTGGTGGTCGACGTGACCTACAACTTCTGCGGTGACCGGCCCGAGCCGATCCTCGAGTCGATCACCCGGTGGCGGCGCAGCTGTGGCGCCGAGGCCTGGGACGCGATCCCCCACATCGCCACCCTGGTGGCCGCCGCCCGGGCCCTCGGGGTGCCGGTGGTCTTCACCACCGGGGTCGACTACCGCCAGGACCGCTTCGACGCCGGGCGCTGGGACGACAAGAACGCCCGGGCCGGGGTGGATCCCGAGCCCGCGGGCGTCGGCAACCAGGTGGTGGCCGAGGTGGCCCCCGCCGAGGGGGACCTGGTGGTGGCCAAGGCCAAGCCGAGCGCCTTCTTCGGGACCCAGCTGGCCTCCCACCTGGTGAGCCTCGGGGCCGACTCGTTGATCGTGTGCGGGACCACCACGAGCGGTTGCGTCCGGGCGACGGTGGTGGACGCCTTCTCCTACAACTACCGGGTCAGCATCGTGGCCGAGGGGACCTTCGACCGGGGCCAGGCCTCCCACGCCGTGAACCTCTTCGACATGGCCCAGAAGTACGCCGATGTGGTCGGCCTGGACGAGGTCCTCGCCCACCTGGGCGAGGTCGGGACCCCCGCCCACGACGGGGTGCCCGCCGGGGGCTGAGGCGCCCGGCGCGGGCTCAGGAGGCCTCGACGGCGTGGGCCCGGGCGGCGCCCTCGAGGCCGACCTCGGCGAGGAAGGCGGCGATCTGGGCGTCGTGCTCGGGGCTCACCTCGGCGAAGGGCGGGGTGGACCCCCCGATGTCGAGGCCGAGGTGGCGCAGCGCCACGCGCATGATCGGGGTCAGGCCGTAGGTGGCCCAGGTGGCCGGGAACACCCCGAAGCGGCGCTGCCAGCCCGCCGCCGCCTCGAGGTCCCCGGCGCGGTAGGCGGCCATGAGGCGGGCGCCGAGGAGGGTGGCGGGCACGGGCATCATGGCGCCCGCCCCGCCCACCAGCAGACTGGCGAGCAGGGGCTGCATGGTCGTGAAGTACTGGACGCCCCTGGGGAGGGTGTCGATGAGGCGGCCGATCTTGGCGATGTCCCGGGAGCTCTCCTTGAACCCGGCCACCCCGTCGACCTCGGCGAGGCGGAGGAAGGCCTCGATGGGGGGGTCGGAACCCCGGGTGGGGTTGTGGTACACGATGAGGGGGAGGGGGCTGGCGTCGGCCACCTGGGCGAAGTAGCGGACCAGCTCGGCGGTGCCGGCTTCGGGTCCCCAGGGACGACGGGGTATGAGGACCTGGGCGTAGTCGGCGCCGGCGGCGGCGGCCAGCTCGGCGAGCTCGATGACCTCGGCGACGCGGGGGCTCGAGGCCCCCGCCAGGACCGGGACCCGCCCGGCCACCTGGGCGATGCCGCGGCGGAGCCAGGCCCGGCGGTCGGCGCCCGAGAGGGCGCGGTACTCCGACGCCTCGACGCCCAGGATCGAGACGGCGTCGCAGTGGCCCACCATGAAGTCGAGCAGCTCCCCCAGGCGGTCCCCGTCCACGCTGCCGTCCTCGGCCCAGGGGGTGAGGCAGGCCCCGATGATGCCCTCGAGGGGGCGACCCCCGCTCAGCCCGTCCCCGGCTCCCACGGCCATGTCGCCACCACACCCTCTCGTCTCGTGCCGGGGCCGGTCGCGGCGCTCCGGTGCCCCGATCCCTGCGATCCGGCCCGCCGGGGGAGGCCCGGGAGGGGCCGGTGACCCGGCGGGGGCGCCCCGAGGGTCGAGCCGGGCCGTGCCGCCCGGGGACCCACGGTGGTGGACCCGACACCAACGCTAGGAGGTCGGGGTGGGCTTTGCAAGTAGACGGTATGACGGTATGATCACCCGAGCGGAGCCCGTCGGGAGAGGAGATGACCAGTGCTGACCACCCGCCGCCTCGACATCGCGGACGCCCGGTGTGTCCTTGAGGGGGCCGGCCGCCGGGCCGAGGAGATCGGGGTCCCCATGTGCACGGCCGTCGTCGACCACGCCGGGGTCCTCGTCGCCTTCGAGCGCCTGGACGGGGGGAAGGTCTCGAGCGTCGACATCGCCATCGACAAGGCCTACACGGCCGCTGCGGCCCGCAAGGAGACCGCATTCTACGGCGACGACACCGAGCCCAACAGCCCCGCCTGGCGCATCCACGGCACCAACGGGGGGCGGTTCAGCACCATCGGCGGGGGGGTGCCGGTCATCGTGGACGGCGAGGTCGTCGGGGGGATCGGCGTGAGCAGCGGGACCGCCACCCAGGACGTGGACGTGGCCGAGGCCGCCCTGGCCCACTTCCACGCCCACCAGGGCGCGGGCGCCCGGCGGTGACGCCCGGGCCCTCCCGGCGCCCGGCGTCGCCCCCACCGGGGGCCAGGCGGTTCTCCTTGTCGGCGGGGTCGGGGCCGCCGGGGGCGGGTGGGGCGGGGGAGTGGGGGTGCCGGGTCCTGGGGTGCGGAGGGCGCCCCGCAGCGTCGCCGGTCCGATCAGGTGGCTAGCCATGGCTGGAGGTGACGGGGGATGAACGTCGAGGCAGGAGTCGCGAGAGGCCCCTCGGGAATCCCCGAGCGTGCCCGACCGCGGGGGGCGACCACCCCAAAGGAGAAGCGCAACGCCTTCATCGCGTCGTTCCTCGGGTGGGGCCTGGACGGCTTCGAGACCTACACGGTCGTCCTCGTCGGCCACCAGGTCACCGCCGACCTCATCGGCCCGCACGCCAGCCCGATCTTCTTCGGGTCCATCCTCGCCATCACCCTGTTCGCCTGGGCGTGCGGGGGCATGCTGTCCGGCGTCGTCTCGGACTATCTGGGCCGCAAGAAGACGCTCATGGTGTCGATCCTCTGGTACGCGGTGTTCACGGGGCTGTCGGCGATCTCCCCCAACTTCGCCGTGTTCATGCTGCTGCGGTTCTTCGCCGGCCTCGGCCTCGGCGCCGAGTGGGGGCCGGGGAGCGCCCTGGTGTCCGAGATCTGGTCCGACCGCTCCCGGGGACGGGGCATCGCCCTCCTCCAGGGCGGGTTCGGCGTCGGCTTCCTCGTCGCCACCGGGTGCTGGGCCTTCGTCAACACCGGGCCCCACGCCTGGCGCTACATGTTCCTGATCGGCGTCATCCCGGCCTTCTGCACGTTCTTCATCTGGCGGTACGCCCGGGATCCCCAGCTGTGGATCGACGCCGACCGCCGCCGGGCCGAGGCCCGGGCGCGCAAGGCGGCCGGTCGGGCCGCCCAGGCGGACGACGAGGCGCTCAACCGGCTGACCTTCCTCCAGGTGTTCCGGGATCCCACCCTGCGGGGGCGGACCCTCAAGCTGCTGGTGCTGGCTGCGGCGACCCTGATCGGCTGGTGGGCCACCTCGAGCTACGTCCCGGTGTTCGCCGCGGAGGTCGCCCACAAGGCAGGCCAGCACCCCGCGGGCTTCGTTACCACCGTCGCCCTCTGCTACAACGGCGGCGCGGTCGTCGGCTACCTGGCGATGGGCTGGTTGAACGACACCCTCGGACGGCGGTGGACGATCTGGGGGTTCTTCCTCGGGGCGCTCATCATGGACCCCATCCTGTTCCTGGTGGCGGGCAGCATGACCTGGCTGCCCTTCGTGGCCGCCGTCAACGGGTTCTTCACCCTCGGGATCTTCACCTGGATGGCCACCTGGCCGGTGGAGCTGTACCCCACCTACGCCCGGGCCACCGGGATCACGATCGTCTTCAACGCCACCCGGTACATCGCCGCCACCTTCGCCGTGATCTCGGGGATCCTCGTGGCGACCTTCGGGAGCGTCGCCACCGCGGCGGTCGTGATCGGCTCGGTCTACGTGGTGGGGGTGCTGCTCACCTTCTGGGTGGGCCCCGAGACCAAGGGCATCGCCCTGCCGAACTAGGAGGGCTCGGATGTACGGCTACCCACCCCGCTTCGAGTACTGGCGGCCGGACTCCCTCGGGGAGGCGGCGGCGTTCCTGGCGGACCACCGGGAGGACGCCGTGGCCCTGGCGGGGGGGATGAGCGTGCTCCCCAGGCTCAAGGCCCGGGCGGTCCGGCCCCGCTGTGTCGTGGACATCGGGCGCCTCGGTGAGCTGGCCGGAGGCGCCCACCTGGCGGGCGACTCGATCGTGATCGGGGCGCTCACCACCCACGCCGACCTCGCCCGGGCCGAGCTGGTCTCCTCGAGGGCCGGTGCCCTGGCGGAGGCCGCCGGGCAGATCGGGGATCCCCAGGTCCGCAACGCGGGCACGATCGGGGGGTCGGTGGGGGAGGTGTACCCCGGTGCCGACCTCCCGGGGTGCCTGCTGGCCCTGGGGGCCCGGTTGCGCTGCACGGGGCCTAAGGGGACCAGGACGGTGCCGGTGGCGGAGCAGTTCGGTGACGGCGACCGGGTGGCGACCGGGGGCGGGGAGCTCGTGGTGGCCGTGGAGGTCCCCGCCCAGCCCCCCCGCTCGGGTGGGGCCCACGTCCGCCTGGAGCGCCGGGCGGGCGTGGCGGTGGTGGGCGCCACCGCCCAGGTCACCCTGGACGAGGCGGGCCGCTACGCCCGGGTGCGGGCGGCGCTCACCGCCCTGCGGCCAGGGCCGGTGGGCGTCCTGGGGGACGGGACGCTCCAGGGCGAGGTCCCCGGCGCCGAGGTCCACCGCGAGGCGGCCAGGTCGGCCCTCGAGGGGCTCTGGTCCTACGACGACGTCAAGGGCTCCGCCGGGTACCGCCTCGACGTCGCGGCGGCGGTGCTCGCCCGAGCGCTGGACCGGGCAGGCGAGCGGGCCACCAGGGCCCGGGGAGGTGACGCATGACCCCGATGACGGTGACGGTGGTGATCAACGACCGGGCCCACACCGCCGAGGTCGAGCCACGGCTGCTGCTGGTGGACTTCATCCGGCACGTGGCGGGGCTGACCGGCACCCACGTCGGCTGCGACACCACGTCCTGCGGGGCCTGCACGGTCCATGTCGACGGGCGGAGCATCAAGTCCTGCACCATGCTGGCGGCCCAGGCCGAGGGCCGGTCGGTGCGCACCATCGAGTCGGTGGCCGGCGAGGCGGGGCTGCACCCGGTCCAGGCCGCGTTCCACGAGCACCATGCCCTCCAGTGCGGCTTCTGCACCCCGGGCATGGTCATGCGGACCCTCGAGCTGCTCGCCGACAACCCGGCCCCCTCGCGCCAGGAGATCCGCCAGGGCCTGTCGGGCAACGTGTGCCGGTGCACCGGGTTCCAGAACATCGTGACGGCGATCGAGGCGGTGTCCAGGGAGGTCAGCGACGCGACGGCGGGGAGGCCATGATGACCGGACAGGGTGAGGTGGGCGACGGGGACGGACGGGTCCGCTGGGTCGGCCAGCCCGTCCGGCGGAAGGAGGACCGGCGGCTGGTCCAGGGCCAGGGCACCTACGTGGACGACATCGAGCTCCCGGGGATGGCCCACGCGGCCTTCGCCCGCTGTCCACACCCCCACGCACGGATCGTCGACATCGACCCCCGGCGGGCCCTGGCGATGGCCGGGGTCATCTGCGTGCTCACCGGGGAGGAGGTCGCCGAGCTCACCGATCCCTTCCCGGTCTCGGTGCGCCCACCGTTCAATCAACTGCGCGACTACTGCATGGCGGTCGGCACGGCCAAGCACAGCGGCGAGGCGGTGGCCGCGGTGGTGGCGGAGACCCCGTACCTGGCCGCCGACGCCGTGGAGGCACTGGACATCACCTACGACGTGCTGGCGCCCGTGGTGGATCCCGAGGCGGCGCTCGAGGCGGGCGCGCCCCTGGTCCACGAGGCCCTGCCCTCCAACGAGGCGTGGAGCGATCACTTCGAGTACGGGGACGCGGACCGGGCCCTGGCCGAGGCCGATGTCGTGGTGGAGGACGACCTGCACTTCCACCGCTTCTCGTCGATGCCCCTCGAGACCACCGCCGTCATCGCCAGCTACGACGTGGGAACCGACGTCGCCACGGTGTGGTCCAACAACCAGCGCCCGATGCTGAACCTCCCCTTCATCGCCCCGCCCCTCCGGATGTCGAGCGCCAACATCCGGTTCATCTGCCCCGACATCGGTGGGGGGTTCGGGATCAAGAACAACAGCTATCCCTACCTCGTCGCCCTCGTGCTGCTGGCCAGAAAGGCCGGACGCCCGGTCAAGTGGGTGGAGTCGCGCCCCGAGCACCTGCTGGCCAGCACCCACGGCAACGAGGTGCGCTTCCACGCGTCGATCGGGATGCGCCAGGACGGCACCATCCTCGGCATCAAGGCCCGCGCCGTCCACGATGAGGGCTGCTACATGCGCCGGGAGCCCGTGGGCGCCATCAACTTCATCCGCCACGCGACGGTGGGGTACACGTTCCGGAACCTC
>DASQQH010000422.1:0-8303 GCA_035643555.1 Acidimicrobiales bacterium
ACAGGCGGTACGCGTGATCGCCGGGGGCGAAGTCACTGCCTCGCAGCTTGAGCACCCTCAGGTACCGGCTGGAGCGCTCCCCGGCGTGCTTGGTGGAGAGTTCGACCACGGCGTCGGCCACGGCGAACTCGGCGGCGGTGACGGCGTCGCTCGCTTCGTATTCACCCACCCACAAGGACGTAATCGCCACGGCGGTCAGGCGACCGGCGAGATCGTGGAGGAACCGACGGAAGTCGCCTTCGCTGTCCGCGAAGGCGTTGAGCGCCTTGAAGCTGTCGAGGACGAGCAGGCCGGGACGGTGGTCCTTCATGAGCTGGTCGATCATCGCCAGGGCGCCGGCCAGGCCGTCACCGTCCAGGACCGATCCGAGCTCCTCGTAGAGGACCGATCGCCCCACCTGGGCGGTGTCGAAGAAGCTGAGGGACTGGCCGTAGCGGAGGATCTTGTCCAGGGGTTCCGACACGGTCGACAGGTACAGACCCGGGCGCTCGGGCGTGGCGTTGGCGAACAGGCACTGCTCGGCGAGAAGGGTCTTGCCGGTCCCCGGCGCGCCGCACACCAACGTGATGGAGTTACGGACCAGCCCGCCGCCCAGGACGCTGTCCAGGCGGGGGTTGCCCGTCGAGAGCCGCTCGATCACGGCAGCGGGTCCCGCCCAGGGCGGGCCAGCGCGCTCGAGCCCAGCAGGTCCCGCACGGTCGAGACGAACTGCAGCTGCTCGAGGGGCTTGGGCAAGAACGCGCTGGCGCCAGCCGCCACGGCCTCGTCCTGGAGGGCGAGGGGCGACAGCGCCAGCACCGGTGGGGCCTCTTCCCCGCCGAGGCGTCCACACAGCTCCAGGCCACCGGGCATCGACACCTCCACCACCGACAGATCGGGGCGACGCTCGCCGAACAGCGCGGCCGCCTCGGCCGCCGTCGAGGCCAGAGCCACCTCGTAGCCCTCGGTGCGCAGGAAGTACTCACACAGCTCCGCCGTGTGGCGGTTCCGCTCGGCGAGCAGGATCAAGATCACGACGCCCCCTTCCCCGGTGCCCCCCCCAACGGGGCCTCGGAGGTGGTCGCTCAGGAGCCGGTGGGCGTCTGCCGCACTCGACCCCTCTCCCATGCTCCTCAGGACGAACCGGAGGTGGTCGATCTGATCCCGGGAGAACAGGCGCTGGGAGCCGCTGCTCCGAGCGGGGACGATCACCCCGTAGCGGTCCTCCCAGACCCGCAGGGTGGCGGCCTCCACCCCCAGCATGCGGGCCACCGCCCCGATCGAGTACACGGGCCGGCTGGCCGAGGGGCTCAGGTCCGCCTCGTCCATGTCCCCTGGTCTCTACCCTCCTTGCTCACCGACACCCCACCATGGTGTCGGATGTTCGACACCTCGTCAGATCGAGGAGATCCAGCACCTGCGTACCGGGGGAGACGGGTCGACGAGCACCGGCGGTGGCTCGCTCGTGCACCCCCAGTCAACCGCCACGGAGGCCCAGCACAGGTCCCGGCTCCGACACAGCAGATGAGTCCGAGCTGTGTGCCGCCTTCCAGGCTGGTCGTCCACCGCTGGGGTGAGCTGCGCCACGTCCCCCACGCATCTCACCCCAAGGCGACGCCGGGAGCTCCGAGACTTCCTCCGCAGAAGGGTTTCATTAGCTCTACGGAACATCGTCACTACTTCAACAACTTTCATGACGGGACGCGAAAGAGCCCCGGGTGGTTGGATCACCCCCCAAATGGATAGAGTCATGGACGCCAGGGAAGTAGGGGCCGGCAGTGTGGGAGCGTGGCAGGGACCATGGGTGAAAGATTCGGCCTCCGATTGGAGCGGTCGACTGATGCGCACCGCGCGGCCCACCAGGCGATCGCCTCCCTCTTGGTCCGGATCGGTCGCTCTGAGTTCATTGATGACATTGCCCTTCTCGTCGGCGAGTTAGTCACCAACGCCGTCGCGGACGCTTGTGGCCCGATTCTGATGAGGGCCGACCACTGTGACGGGGTCTTGCGTGTTGAGGTCCGGGACTTCGATAACGAGAGGCCCGTCCTCGAGCAATTTCCTGGCCCCGACGGCAAAAGCCCGGCTCTCCCGGCGGACACGGTGTTTGCCGCTGATACTGCGATCGCATCCAGGCCAGGCGGCAAGACAATGTCCCTCGAATTCTGCTACGGTTAGCCTCCTGCAACTCGGCCGCTAACCCATCGACTCTCAGGCGTCGACGCGGAGAAGAAGGGCATGGACAAACATCGGCACGCCGAACCGTCGGGTCTGACAGCTGTTCCACGTCCTCTACCACCGCGACCTGCCCAACGCGGTGCTCGCCTTCGCTGCTACGAACAATGGCGAGTTGTGCTCACCCGGCGGCAGCTTGTCAGCTCGTCGGGCAAGTAATGCCGGTCGGCGCGGTGACGACGTGACGGACCTCTCGCCGTCACATCGGCGATCGACGGCACGTACGTGGGACGCTGCAGATCCAGCGATAGCCATACTCGCGGTCTGGTCCCAGCGGTGAGTAAGGGGAACCCGACGTTGGGACGATACGCGGGGGACGGCGACGCTGTGCCCGGGCTGTAGCCCCCGGATGCCAAGCTGGAGAAGGCGGTTCTCGAGCTACGGCCCGCTATCAGGCACCGGGGGAATGATCAGCTGCGGTTTCGCCTGCTGATCGCTCATTTGGCTACTATCGCTACGAACCGGATCCAGCTCACCTGGAGCGACGACGCCATTCGCCACGCTGGTCACACCGACTCCGCTCCACCGTCAGGGGTTCCCTCGTTTCGGCGCACAGCGGTTCCGCGTCGTAACCGTCACCATCGCTCGACGCGTTCTCCCCCATCAAGGAGACAGCCGAGCGAGGCAGGGGAACGTCGTGTCAAGGGGCGGCCAGGAGGTAGTTGCCACCAGTCGCCGCCACGGCGAGCCGGGTCAGGGCGAAGGCCAGAACGATGCTGGCACCGGGCCCTATGACCCACCCACGCAGGATGGCAAGGAGGGTCGAGGTGTGCACGGACTGGCGGCCGCGAGCGAGCCCTGTACCTGCCATGGCTCCGACGAGGGCCTGGTTCATGGAGGTGAAGAAGCCGAAGGCGACGGCGCAGAGCACCACGGTGGCCTGGACCAGTTGAGCGGCGGTTGCCATGGGCCGGTCAACGCTTACGATGTCGAAGGCCACCCGACCGAGCAGCGGCCGTCCCCAGGTGAGGACGCCGGCGGCCAGACCAAGGCCACCGAGCAGCCCGGCAGCAAGAGGTCCGAGGGTGTGGGTGCCCACCAGGGGGCCGGTGGCGTTGGCGACATCGTTGCTGCCCATGGTGAACGAGGCAACCGCCCCAACCAGGACCAACGAGGCGGCCAACCACGCTCCGGGCGTCGTCGCTGTTGGCCGATGAGGGGAGGCTGCGGCGTCGGTGGGCTCCGGAGCGGTCGAATCGGCAGCGGCGAGGTGCTCGCCCGTGAGACGCGCCTCCACGCGGACCGCGGGGACCAGGTCGAGGAGCTTCGTGGCGAGGTATCCGAGCCCCGCTGCGACCGGAGGCGCCAGTACCCAGATGACTCCAAGCTCGGCGATGTGGTGCCACTGCACGCCGATGTTCGCGGCCAGCCCGGCGCCGATGACGCTGAACACCAGGATCTGGATCGTCGACGTGGGGATCCGCAGGCGGTTGAAGAGGGTGGTCAGGCCGAAGGCGACGCCTACCACGATGACCAGCCCAACCACCGACAGACCTGGGCCTGTGAGCAGGCCCTGGCCAACGGTGTGCTCGACCCCGTGGCTGGCGAAGGTCGCACCCAGCAGTGTGAGGGGGGCCATGATCAGGAGCGCTCTGCGGGCGGAGATGGCACCGAGCGCGTGGGGCATCCCCATGCAGGCGCCCGTGTAGTGGGCGCCCATGCTGTAGGCGAAACCAACGGCCAGGACGAGGAGCAGCGCGGTCACGGGACCGGTCGCCGCTGACGGGTCGGTGGCACAGCGTCAGGGGACCCGGGCCGGAACAGCTTGACCGGGTGCTGGGCGGGGCCCCTGGCGAGGGTCCCTCGGCCAGGGGCCCCGCCAGGGGTGATATCACTAGCGCGCGGGATGCGGCGCTCCTCGGAGGGGTGAAGGTGCGGGTGGTCGACGCAAAGGGCGACAGACACGCACCGTCTTGTTAGCGAGCATGGTGTTCTTCTCGGTGCTCCGCTGTCATCTGGGCGATGAGCAGGCCGACGCGGGTCTCAAGCTCGTCCGCGATGCGTTTGAACGCCGGGTAGCTCTCCTCGTCGGTGCGGCCCCTGGTCGCCGGATCGGCCATGCTCCAGTGCGCGGTGACCGGACGGTGGGGGAACTCGGGGCAGACCTCTCTGATCTTGTCACACAGGGTGATCACCCTGTCGAACGGGGTACGGGCGAACCGGCGCAGGTGTTTGGTCCGCCGCCCCGAGATGTCGATGCCGTGCTCGGTCATCACCCGTACGGCGTTGGGGTGCAGGACCTTGGGATGGCTGCCTGCGCTCCGTGATCGGATGGCATGTCCTGAGCGGTGTTCGAGGAGGGCTTCGGCCATCTGGGACCGAGCGCTGTTCCCCGTGCAGAGGAACAGCACGACTGGGGTCCGCCCGGACCAGGAGGTGAGTTCCGCCGGGGGGACTGGGCGAAGTCGCAGGCCCGGGTGCAGCTCGGCGCCGGCCGCGCCGAGCAGTTCCCCGCAGCGACCCAGATCCACTCGGTAGTAGGTGTCGCGTCCGTCCGCTGCGCTCCTCCGGGCGGTGATGAGTCCGGCCCTGCGAAGCTCCCCCACGTGGTAGGAGACGAGGCTCTGGGGCCGTTCGAGGACGTCGGTGAGCTCGCCAACCCGCCGGTCGCTCTGCGCGAGCTCTACCAGCAACCGCCAGCGCTGGGCGTCAGCCACCAGTCGGAGGAACTCGGGGGTTGAGATGGCTGGCGGGGGTGTCACGGCCGCAAGCTATATCAACCTGCATAGATGTATCAACCACGCTTGGTCGGTTCCCCGGGGTAGGGTCGTTGGGGCCGTCGCCACTCCGGGGTGTTGCCGCCCGTCCGAGGCGATGCAGCAAGGGGCGTCATGCCCCATGCGGTGACCATCAAGACCGTTTCGTGATTGGGCGTATATGGCGGCATGCTGGACCTGGGGTGGCGCCCGACTGCCGGCCCAGGTGTTCCCCGGATGAGCGTCGGCCCCGATCCCGATGCACGGGCGCCGACAACCCCGACCCGATCCTGCCGCCACGAAAGGGCAGGCCCGACCATCGAGGCCAGATGCCAGATTCACAGCGAACACCGACGTCAACGGCCTAGGGGGATGGACCCGCCGTCCGGTCTGTGCTTCGATACTGGAATCTACGGATCCCTCGATAGTTTCGTCAGGACCAGACCTACCCGGTCTGCCGGATATTTGCCGAAACTATCGCCTGATTGTCGCTGGAGACCTTGTAACTACCGCTATACCTGTGGCCGCTCGTGGAAAGAAGTACCCCCACTACCTGTCCTGACACACCCGTTATAGTGACGGACGAGGTCCCCCGGGCGTCGGCGTTGTTGGCGGCGAAGACGGCTTCAGAGCCCAGGGTCGCCTGGAGGTTGTCACCCCCCAGACTCCAGGCTCGTTGGAAGTCGCCCGTATTCATTGCGGTCCAGTAGTTTATGACCGTATTAGCTGGACTGTCCGTGTCGAACAGTGGTGGCGACAACGCGGTGGTATGGCCACAGTAACCAAGGAGGGATCTATAGGCGTCCAAATCCCCGGGAGTTGCAGCACCTCGGACCGAGCTAAGGGTCTGGAACCAGATGTAGGGCCGGTAGTAGGGGGATATAGATGGCCTTCTGCTCTCCGTGAGATCAAACGCGGCCCTGGCATACGGGAGCCCCCGCTTGGCGGCCGATACCACCTCCGAGTAGACACCGTCCTTAGCGGCTCTAACATAAGAACAGGCGATATCCATTTCTGCCCTGGCTTCAGGGAGGCGAGGGTTGGCCGTGGTAGTAGTGCTGCGCTGCGCCTGGGTCGTTGCCGTGGTCGACGTCGGGATGGGCGCCGGTGTCGAGGAGGGGCCCGGTGTGGCGCCATTGTGGTTCCCGGCCACCACCCCGCTTCCACACGACGCCGCCCCAATCGTCAACGCACCGGCAACCAGGATGCCGGCTGGCCACCCAACGGACCCCATGCTACCCCCTCTGTGGGCTGCCATCCATGATGCCATCATCTCTCGTCGCTGGCATGCCCTTCAGTGTCGGTCTCGACGGGGTCCCCGGGTGGGCAGGATTGACATCTGGACACAGCGATCAGGCGACGGAGGCCCGGTGGAACACGGTGCCTTCCTTGGCTCCACAGGTGAACGTGTCCCGGGCGACATAGGCTTCCAGGTCATGGCAAGGAGCCCGTTGTTGCCCTGACGGTTTCGGGGGAAGACGGTGACGTTGGACAGCCTGACGCCGCAGCTGTTGGGTCTCTTGCTCTCGTCGGCTCGGCTCTCTGGCAGGGTTCAGCCTGCCTGAAGGACAAGTCCAGGGAGGCGGTTGCCTGGTCGCCTCGCTGGCCTTTGCGCCCCGCTGCCGACGTCTTGCGATCCGGTGGTGTCAGAGGGCCATCGCGGCGTCAGTCGACACCGACTGTCCGCGGCGGGCGGCGGGCGACGGGAGGGGTCGGGATGCTCGGGTGGCGCCACATTGACTCCAATGTCGTCAGCCCAATACGGTGCCAGGCCATGACGACGGTCGAGGCGCTCGCCGGCTGGGCGACCGGCCTGCGGCTCGAGGACGTTCCCGTCGACGTGGTCAGCCTCTGCCGTTCGCAACGGGCGTCCGTGATCGGCGGCATCGCCGCTTCGGCCGACGATGCGGCCAGCCGCCGGATCCTCGACGGGCTGGCCGGGTGGGCGCGGTCCGGACCGGCGCCGTTGTTGGGGGGCGATGCCAGCGTGGCCGTGGAGGACGCCATCTATGCCGCCACGGCACTGTCGATCGCCCTCGACTTCGACGACTACATGACCTTCGCCCACACCGGACATTCCGCCGTGCTGGTTCCCGCCCTGTTGGCGGCCGAGACCGGGTCGGCGGGCAGGCGACAGCTGGTCGCCCAGGTCGTCGTCAACGAGGTCGAGGCCAGGCTTGCTGGCGCCTGTCTGATTGGCCCGCTGAATGGCCAGATGTGGTCCTTCGTCCATGCTGCCGGCAGCGCCCTGGCGGCGGGGCTGCTGCTGGAACTCGATGAGCGGCGCTTGTCCCATGCCCTGGCGCTGTCCCTCTACCAGGCTCCTCGCCCGACGGTGCCGGGGTTCATGGGGCCCGATTCGAAGCTGCTCACGGTGGCCGAGCCGGCGCTGATCGGCGTGCGTGCTGCCCGCCTGGCGGCGTCGGGCGTCACCGGTCCACTTGACGTCCTCGATGAGCCGAAGGGCTTTCTGGACGCGTTCTCGTACACGCCGTTGCGGGGGTTGCTAGCGGGTCTGGGCGAGGGATGGGCTTCACGCACCTTGTGCGTCAAGCCCTACCCGGGCTGCGCTTATGTTGACACAACCCTGGACGCGCTGTTGTCCCTCGACCTGCCTCCGGCGGCGGAGGTGGGGCGGGTGGTCGTCGACGCGAGCGCCCTCGCCTGCGAGATGGACAGCTGGTCGGGCGAGTATCCCGTGCACCCCGACCAGGCTCCGACGCCGGTCACGGTCAACTTCTCCGTGGCGTGGAACGTTGCCATCGCCCTTCTGGCGGGGGCCGTTTCGCCCAGTCAGCTGCGCGGGGACTGGCTCGGTGCCAACCGAGGGCGTCTGACCGACCTTGCCCGACGTGTCCACCTGCGGCATGACTGGGACCTGACCTGCCAGGCTGCCGAGGCGTTCGCTGGGCTCCTGCCACCCCGCGTCGTGAGACGAGAGGCCGGGCTCGCCAAGTTGGGCACCGGTCTGGCACGCCTCGGTAGGGAGCATGCCACGGTGGGCGGGATGTCCGGGGTCCGGGGTCTTGGCACCACGTTATGGAGACGCCGAGGGACCTGGAGGGCGATTGGCGCGGGAAGGTACTGGTCACCGGCCGCCATCGACAGCTTCCGCATGCAATTCCCAGCACGAGTCACGGTGGTCCTGCACGGCGGGCAACGGCTGCAGGCGTCGGCCGACGTACCCCGCGGAGGGGTCGGCCACCCTTGCCAGGGTCCAGCCGGGGTGGCCGAGGCCAAGCTGCGCGAGTGGGGCCCCGCCCTCTGGGGTCAGCCCGGCACCAAGGAGGTCGCCGACGCCATCGCCACGGACCACGATCGACTCTTCGCCATCCTGGGCAGGTGAGGGCACCGGTGCCAGGATTGTCCGGAGCCTGTTGGCCAGCGCCGGAATAG
>DASQQH010000423.1:0-4390 GCA_035643555.1 Acidimicrobiales bacterium
CCACCGCCAGCCCGCAGTAGGGGGTGTAGCAGGCAGCGATGAACACGTAGATGTTGGCGTGGTCCACCCGCCGCATCCACCACCGCGCTCCGGCCGACATCGGGAGCAGGTGGTAAGAGGCGCTCACCGCGTACAGCACGACCAGGGAGACCGCGTAGAGGCTCACGAACTCCTCGGCGGGGGTGCCGGCGGCATGAGCGATCAACAGGCACGCGGTGGGCACCGCCAGGACCAAGCCTCCGACGTGGATCCACCCCCGAAGGCGAGGTGTCTGGTCTTGCCCGGAGAGGCAGGGCGGGCGGGCTACCCATGCCGGCGGGATCGGGTCTCGAAGGGCGTCGGTCATTGCTGTGGGCAGCAGGCTAACTTGCGTTGGCGGGCCGCTCCCAACCGACCCTGGGCGGTTGGGCAGGGAACACGCGCAGGTACCAGGGTGTTGGCGAGTTGCACAGCGGCGCGCAGAGGGGAGAGGAACCCATGATCTTCGGCAGGCGCACCACCGAACTGCCCTCCGAGGCCGATGCTCTGCCCGGCCGGGAGGAGCCGCTCCACGTGCCCGAGCGGCACCTGGTCCTGGGGACGCCACTCCGCCCCCCCTACCCCCAAGGCCTGGAGGTGGCGACCTTTGCCATGGGCTGCTTCTGGGGCGCCGAGCGACAGTACTGGGAGACCGACGGCGTGTACACCACCGCCGTGGGCTACTCGGGGGGGATCACGCCCAATCCCACCTATGAGGAGGTGTGTAGCGGACGTACCGGGCACGCCGAGGTGGTCCTGGTGGTCTTCGACCCGGCCAAGGTGACCTACGAGGACCTTCTGCGGCGGTTCTGGGAGGGCCACGACCCGACCCAGGGCATGCGTCAGGGCAACGACGTGGGCACCCAGTACCGTTCGGTGATCTTCGCCGCCGACGATGCCCAGGCCGAGGCGGCCGCCCGTTCCCGGCAGGCGTACCAGGAGGTTCTCACGGCGAAGGGCTTCGGCACGATCACCACCGAGCTCCGGGGGTCGGCGCCCTTCTACTACGCAGAGGACTACCACCAGCAGTACCTGGCCAGCCACCCAGGGGGCTACTGCGGCCTCGGTGGAACCGGCGTGGCCTGTCCGACCGGCCTCGCCCGGACGGACCAGAGTTAGACACCGCCCGGCCCGACCCCTCGGACCGTCCGGGGTCAGCGGCGGGGGGGTGGCGGCGCCAACGGCTCCGTGCCGGGGGGCGCCACGATCAGGCGGACCCCGAGGTTGTCCTCGGGCTCGACCGCCACGACCGGTCCCTCCCCGAGGGGGCGTGACCCGGCCAGCTGGTCAGGGTGGGCGCAGGTGAAGGCCAGGTGGTGGAGTCGACCCGGACGCCGACCCAGCCAGGACCAGAGGGGCGATCCCTCGCCGGCGGGAGCGAGGAGGCGGACGCGTCCCGGGCCGGGCCACCCAAGGTCCACCCACTGGGGGTCCCCGGTGGTCTGGCGGTCCAGCTCCTCCCCCCCGAGCAGGCCGCAGAAGAGCTGGAGGGCCCGGTCGAGGTCGGCCACGGCGTGGGCGACTCGGACAAGGGTGGCCGGGCGGTCGCGGAGCGGGGAGGCCAGCCCCGGGGGAGGGGGCGCCTGCCAGTCCCCGCCACTCTGGGCCAGCTGGATCACGATCCCGGACGCCTGGCGGGGGTGCAAGAAGGTCTCCCGCCACTGGGGGGCCCGGGACGTGAGGTCGGTGCCAACGGGCTCGTACCCGCCAGCGCGGACCCGATCGAGGGTTGCCTCGAGGTCCGCCACCTTGTAGGTCAGGTGGTGAGGGCCCGGGCCGTTGGCATCGAGGAAGCGCCGGAGGAAGTTGGCAGGCTCGGCCGCCACGGGCCCGGTGGGCTCGAGGACCTCCAGGCGGATGCCGTTGGCCCATCCGAGCTGGCCCGCGCCGAAGCCAGCCTCGGGGTTGGCCCCTCCGGACACCCATCGGCCGGCGAGCTCGCCAGCATATCGGGGCCAGGCGTCGGTCCAGGCTTCGACGGCGATCGCCACGTGGTCTAGGTCGATGTCGGCACGCACGTCCCGATCGTGGCCTCCCGATGCCGGTTGGTCGAACTCACCCCTCCGGTCTACCGCGCCCGTCGGGCCCGGTAGAGTGAGCCACCTGTATGCGAGCCACGGCGCAGCCCATCGAGGGGAACAAGGTCAAGCTCTCGGTCGAGGTCGACGAGCAGGAGATGGATCGGGCTGTCGACACCGCCTTCAAGAGGCTGGCCAAGGAGGTCCGGGTGCCGGGGTTCCGCCCGGGCAAGGTGCCGCGGCGGTACCTCGAGGCCCGGATCGGCGCCGGCGCCATCCGCCAGGAGGCCCTGCGGGACTCCCTTCCCGACTTCTACTCTCAGGCGCTGGTCGATACCGACGTCGAGGCCATCGCCCCGCCCGATATCGACATCACCGCAGGTGAAGAAGCTGGGGCCGTGGCCTTCGACGCGACGGTGGAGGTCCGACCCACGGTCTCCATCGCCGGCTACCAGGGGTTGCAGGTGACGCTGCCGTCCCTGACCGTGGACGACGCCGACGTCGACGCCCAGGTCGACCGGATGCGCGACCAGTTCGGGGAGCTCCAGACGGTCTCTCGTCCTGCCAAGGACGGCGACCATGTGACGATCGACATCAGGGGCACCCGCCACGACGAGGTCGTCGAGGGGCTCACCACCGAGGACTTCTCCTACGAGGTCGGCAGCGGGACGATCGTGCCTGAGGCGGACGAGCAGCTGCGGGGGGCCAAGGTCGGTGACATCCTCCGGTTCACCTCGACCGTGGGCGAGGAGACGCTCAGTTTCCAGGTGCTGGTCAAGGAGGTCAAGGAGAAGGTCCTGCCCGAGGCCAACGACGCCTGGGCCCAGGAGGCGTCGGAGTTCGACACGCTCGAGGAGCTCCGCGACAACCTGCGGGAGCGCCAGCAGGAGAACCGGCGGCGCCAGGCACAACAGGCCCTGCGGGACCGGACGCTCGAGGCCCTGGTGGAGCTGGTGGAGACCGAGCCGCCGGAGCGGTTGGTGGACCAGGAGCTGGAGCAGCGCGTCCACGACCTGGGGCACCGCCTCCAGGCCCAGGGGCTCGACCTGTCCCAGTACCTGGCGGCGACGGGTCAGGACCAGGAGGCCCTGCTGGGTCAGCTTCGCCAGGCCGCCACCCAGGGGGTGAAGGCCGACCTGGCACTCAGGGCCCTGGCCGACGCCGAGTCGATCAGCGTGTCCGAGGAGGAGCTCGACGCCGAGCTCGGCGCCATCGCCGGGCAACTCGGGCGGGATCCGGCCCAGGTTCGCGCGGAGGTCGAGCGCGCCGAGCGACTCCCGGCAGTACGCTCGGACGTACGCAAGGGCAAGGCACTCACCTGGCTCGTCGATCGTGTGGAGCTGGTCGACGAGACGGGTCAGGCGATCAACCGAGACGACGTCTTCCCCCCCGCCGAGGCGGAGGGGACGGCCAACGACGAGCAGACGGTCGGCCCCAGCCACGACGAGGCCACCGGCGACCGGCCCACCGACGAGCCCAGCACCTCTGTGGAGAGTCCAGCGTGACCGAGCCAGTATTCGACTACATGGTCCCGACCGTCATCGAGTCGAGCAACCGGGGCGAGCGGGCCTACGACCTGTACTCGCGGTTGCTCCGGGAGCGGATCATCATCCTGGGGACCCCGATCGACGACACCGTGGCCAACCTGGTGTGCGCCCAGCTGCTGTTCCTCGAGTACGAGGACCCCGACAAGGACATCAACGTGTACATCAACTCCCCCGGAGGGGAGATCACGGCGTTGTTCGCCATCTACGACACGATGAAGTTCGTCAAGCCGGCCAAGAGCACGTTCTGCTTCGGGCAGGCGGCCT
The DNA here is from genome assembly GCA_035643555.1 of Acidimicrobiales bacterium. GTDB lineage: Bacteria > Actinomycetota > Acidimicrobiia > Acidimicrobiales > JAJPHD01 > DASQQH01. The sequence goes on from DASQQH010000423.1 coordinate 3,848, forward strand.
CCGCCTCGGCGGTGCTCCTGGCGGCCGGGACCAAGGGCAAGCGGTTCGCCCTGCCCCATGCGCGGATCGTGATCCACCAGCCCTACGGCGGGGCCGGTGGCCAGGCCACGGACATCGAGCTTCAGGCCAAGGAGATCCTGCGGATGCGCGACCTGCTCAACCACATGCTGGCCACCGACAACGGTCAGGCCATCGAGAAGATCCAGACGGACACCGACCGGGACTTCATCATGAGCGCCGAGGAGGCCAGGGACTACGGAATCATCGACGAGGTGATCACCACGCGGGAGCTGGCGAGCATCCCGCAGGCTGCAGGCGTGGCTTAGCGAAGGGGGCTGGTCGTGGCGAAGTTCGGGGACGGGGGCGATCTGGTGAAGTGCAGCTTCTGCGGGAAGTCCCAGAAGCAGGTGAAGAAGCTGATCGCCGGTCCAGGTGTCTACATCTGCGACGAGTGCATCGAGCTGTGCAACGACATCATCGAGGAGGAGCTGTCGGAGTCGTCCGAGCTCCGGTTCGACGAGCTTCCCAAGCCCCGCGAGATCT
>DASQQH010000424.1:0-5016 GCA_035643555.1 Acidimicrobiales bacterium
GCCAGGGCGTCGCCGGGGTCCGGGGCCGATCCCGCGCCGCCCCCCGTCCCGGGCCCCCCCTGGCCGGGGATGTCGACCTCGGCGATGGGGAGGGTGAACCGGAACTCGGCGCCCTCGCCCGGGCGGCTGTCGGCCGAGAGCCGCCCGCCGTGGGCCTCGACCAGGCCCTGGCTGATCCACAGCCCCAGGCCGGAGCCCGACGGTCGGCCGACCCGGGTCCCCTGGAACTTGGTGAACAGCCGGGACAGCTCCTCGGGGGCCATGCCGGGACCCTGGTCCCGGACCGTCACCGTCACCTCGCCCCCGCCGACCTCGCCAGCCACCTCCAGGCCCTCCGGGGAGGCGTACTTGCAGGCGTTCTCCACCAGGTTGGTGAGCACCTGGGTGACCTTGTCCGGATCGGCCCAGGCCCGGGGGAACGCGTCGGGGAACCGGAGCGAGGCGTCGAGGGCGGGGTAGGTGAGCCCCACGGTGGCCACCACCCGGGCGGCGAGGCCGGCCAGGTCGACGGGCTCACGGCGGAGGACGAGCCTGCCGGTGGCCAGGCGGCTGATGTCCAGGAGCTCGGTCACCAGCCTGGTGATCCGGTCGGCGTCCAGGTTGACCTGCTCCAGCATCATCCGCTTGTCCTCCGCCGACAGGCGGTCCCCCCGGTTGAGGAGCAGGCTGACGAAGCCCTTGACCGACGACAGCGGCGAGCGCAGTTCGTGGCTCACGGTGGAGACGATCTCGATGCCGCTCGCCAGGTCCCCCGCCCGCCGGCGGGCGTCCCGGAGGGACAGCACGGCCCCGGTCAGGTGCCCCTGGCCGTCCCGCTGGTAGGACGCGGTGGCCCGGGCGGCCAGCTCCGACCCGTCCGCCCGGCGCACCACCACCTCCTGCTCGGGCACGCCCCGCACCGACCGCAGCCTGGTCGAGGCCGGCCACGAGGTGGCCCACACGGCGTCGCCGTCCTGGCCCGAGGAGCGGAGGACGTCGGCGACGCGCCGACCGACCAGGTCCTCGGCGGGGTAGCCGGTCAGGGTGGCGGCGGCGGCGTTGGCGGCGGCGATGGACCGGTCGGGGTCGAGGACCAGGAGCGCATCGGGGAGCTGGTCGGGATCCAACCGCCCTACGCCCCTGCCGTCAGGACGCCCTCGTCCACCGACCCGCTTCCCCGGACCGCCCGGCGCTGCCGGGCCGCCTCGAAACACAGCACCGCCGCGGTGACCCCCACGTTCAGGGACTCGGTCCGCCCGGCCATGGGGATGCTCACCCGGGTGTCCACCGCCCCCGCCAGCTCGGGGGGGAGCCCCGTCGCCTCGTTGCCCAGCACCACTGCCACGGGAGCCACCATGTCGACCTCGGTATAGTCGGTCCCGCCCCCCACGACCGCGCCCAGCCGGGCGAGCCCGAACTGACCGAGGCGGTCCACCACGGCGAGGGGGTCGTCCCCCACGACCACCGTGAGGTTGCACAGCGCCCCCGCCGAGGCGCGCACCACCTTGGGGTTGTAGAGGTCCACCGACCCCCGGCACACCACCACCCCCTCGGCGCCGGCCGCCGCCGCGCTGCGCAGGACCGTGCCGGCGTTCCCCGGGTCCCGCACGTCCGCGCAGACCACCACCAGGCTGGCGCCGGCAAGGCGGTCGAGGTCCACGTCCAGGAAGGGGGCCAGCGCCAGCACCGGCTGGGGGGTCACGGTGTCGGCGACCCGCTCCATGACCCCCGGGGCCAGGTGGTGGCGACGCACCCCGGCGTCCCGGGCCCGGTCCACGAGGGCGGCGGTGGCCGGGTCCTCCCCGCCCTCCGGGGCCAGGTACAGCCCCTCCAGGGGCACCCCGGCCTCCAGGGCGGCGGCGACCACCTTGGCGCCCTCCAGCACGAAGACCCGCTCGCTCTGGCGCAGGCTGCGGCGCCGGACCAGGCGTCGCAGCCGCTGCACGCGGCCGTGGCGCCACGTCAGCCCGGCTGGGGTCAGGAGGCCGCTCCCGTGCCCTCGGCGCGGGGCGCGGCGACCCCGGCACCCCGGTCGGCGGTGTCGGGGGCGGTGGTCCCGGCCGCCACCCCCACCAGGGTGGCGAAGGCCCCCGGATCGGCGACGGCGAGGTCGGCCAGCTGCTTGCGGTCGACCTCCACCTGGGCCCGCCGCAGCCCGGCGATGAACTGGGAGTAGCTCATGCCGTTGAGACGGGCGGCGGCGTTGATCCGCTGGATCCAGAGCTGGCGGAAGTCACCCTTGCGGGCCCGGCGGTCCCGGTAGGCGTACTGCAGGGAGTGCATCACCTGCTCGTTGGCCGCGCGGAAGGTGCGGCTCTTGTTGCCGTAGTAGCCCTGGGCCCGCTCCAGGACCGCCCGGCGGTGCTTCTTTGCGTGGACGGCTCGCTTGACCCTGGCCATCGGGGGACTCCTTCGTCGGTGCTCTGGTACGCAGGTGGGGGACGACGACGGCGCCGGTGTTACCGACCGAGGAGCCGGCGGACCTGGCGGCGGTCGGCGGCGGCCACCTCGGTCGGCCGCCCGAGGCGTCGGGTCCGCTGACTCGGCTTCTTCTCCAGCAGGTGCGACCGGAACGCCTGGCGCCGGCGCAGGCGCCCGGTGCCGGTCAGCTTGAAGCGCTTGGCGGCGCCGCGGTCGGTCTTCATCTTCGGCATCTGCCTACTCCTGGCTCGTCGGCGGTCCCGAGCCGTTGTCCGAGGGCTGGGACGCTCCCTGGTGGTTCCCGCGGGCCCCGCCAGCCCGCTGGGAGCGCTTCTCGGGGGCCAACACCATGGTCATGTTCCGGCCGTCGAGGCGGGGTGCCGCCTCCACCTTGGCCGTGCCGTTCATCTCCTCGGCGATGCGGTCGAGCAGCGCCTTGCCCAGCTCGGGGTGGTACACCTCCCGGCCGCGGAACATGATGGTGATCTTCACCTTGTGGCCCTCGGAGAGGAACTGGTTGACCCGGCGGGTCTTGGTGTCGAAGTCGCCCGGCCCGATCTTCGGCCGGTACTTCATCTCCTTGATGGCCACGTTGGTCGTCTTGCGCCGCGACTCCTTGGCCCGCTGGGCCGCATCGAACTTGAACTTCCCGTAGTCCATGATGCGGCACACCGGCGGCGAGGCCTGAGGTGCGACCTCCACGAGGTCCAAGTCGAGATCCCGGGCCGCGTGCAGGGCCTCCGGCAGGGGCCTGATCCCCAGCTGCTTGCCCTCGGGATCGACGAGGCGGACTTCGCGAGCCCGGATGCGGTCATTGATCCTGGGCTCGTTTGCTGCGGGTGCGGCGGCTATGCGGCATCACTCCTCTCGTACGCGGGCCCTCTGCGCACAGAAAAAGGGCGGACGTCGGAAAGCGACACCCGCCCAAACAGGGGTCTGGGACCTGGGCGCACCCCACAGGTGGCCAGGTGGGAGTCCTACGAAGGGCCCCGCTTTCCGTTTCGGTTACAGCTTCTAGGCTAGCAGGGCGTGAGCTCGCTGTGGACCCCCGGCGGGGAGCACCGGGTCTCCCGATCCGGCCAAGAGGCCCCGCGTACACCGCCCCAGACCACCGCCGAGGAGGCCCCCTCCGGCCAGTCCCCTCCGGGGGCTGACCAGCCCGAGGGCGAGGCCCCCGACGCCGAGACGGCCGAGGAGCTGGCCCGGCTCCAGCGTGAGCTGCTGAGCGCCCCGGCCGAGGTGGTGGTCGCCAACCACGCCTACGGCCTCTTCCAGCTGGCGGCCCTCCACCTGTCCCAGCAGCCCCCCGGGCTGGTCCAGGCCAAGCTGGCCATCGACGGCTTCGGCGCCCTCCTGGAGGGCCTGCAGGGCCGCCTGGGCGACCACGAGAACGAGCTGCGGGAGGCCCTGGCCCAGCTCCGGCTCACCTACGTCCAGCTGTCCGGGGCGGCCGAGGCCACCGGGGACACCCCCTCGGCCACCGGCTGAGGCGCCCGGCCGCCTCGCTCAGCAGGGGGTGACCTGGGTCGCCCACCACCTGCCCCCGGGGCCGGGCGCCGTCTCGAACACGACCTGGGTCCCGACGTCGATGCTGCGGGAGCCGCCGGCGATCGCCGTGCAGTGGAACGGGAGCTGCCCACCGCCCTCGGCGGTGACCGTGCCCAGCCCCCGCTCCTCGTCGAAGCCGGTGACCCGCCCGGCCCGGATCCCGAAGGGGACCATCAGTGGACGATCTTGGCCAGGGCCAGCTCCAGGATGTCGGTGGCCCCGGCGTCCTTGAGGGCCGGGATCAAGAGGTTGATCGCCGCCTTGGGGACCACGGCCTCCACGGCGAAGCCCTCCTCGCCCGACAGCTGGGAGATCGTGGGGTTGCGAGCCGAGGGCAGCACGTCCAGGACGGCGTCGAAGTCGGCGGCGGCCACGTTGAGCTTGACCAGCACCTTGGCCCGCGCCTCGAGAGCCCCCTGGAGGAGGGTCACCAGCTGGGCCATGGCCTGGCGCTTGTCGGGGTCGGCCGCGGCGGCCACGTTGGCCACCAGCTCGGTGCGGGAGGTGAGCAGGGTGCCGATGATCCGCAGCCCCGCCGCCCGCAGGGCCCGGCCGGTCTCGGTGATCTCCACCACGGCGTCGGCGATGTCGGGGACCTTGGCCTCGGTGGCGCCGTAGGAGAGGCGCACGTCGGCGTCCACCCCCTCGGCGGCCAGGAACCGCCGGGTCAGCTCCGGGTACTCGGTGGAGACCCGGGGCCTGCCCAGCTTGGCCAGGTCCGCCACCGACGCCACGGGGGAGGCGTCGCCCACGGCCAGGACCACCCGGATGGGATGGGTCGTCTGCTTGGAGTAGGCGAGCTCCCCGAGGGAGGTGACCTTGGCGCCGGTCTCCTCGATCCAGTCCCGCCCGGTGATGCCCAGGTCGAAGAGGCCGTCCTCCACGTACCGGGGGATCTCCTGGGGGCGCAGGATGCGGACCTCGGTGATCCGCGGGTCGTCGATCATCGCCCGGTAGTCGACCTGGGAGCTGCGCTCGACGGCCAGATCGGCGGCCGCCAGCAGGTCCAGGGTGGGGCGTTCCAGGGAGCCCTTGGGCAGCACCAGCGACAGCACGGCTTGGCTAGCC
>DASQQH010000425.1:0-2599 GCA_035643555.1 Acidimicrobiales bacterium
CCTGGCCCACCTCCTGGACCCGGGGTTCCAGCTGGAGGACTGGCTCCTGGCCCGCCACGACGAGCCGGGGCTGCCCGCCGACGGGGTGGTCACCGTGGCCGGGGCCATCGACGGGCGGCCGGTGTGCGTCATGGCCAACGACATGTCCGTCAAGGCCGGAACCTGGGGGGTCAAGACCATCCACAAGATCCAGCGCCTCCAGGAGCTGGCCCTCGCCTACCGGCTGCCGATCATCTACCTGGTGGACTCCGGCGGGGCGCGCATCGACGAGCAGTACGGGCTGTACCTGGACCGCTCCCACTCCGGGCGGATCTTCTGGAACATGGCCCGCCTGAACGGGGTCGTGCCCCAGGTGTGTGTCAACTTCGGCCCCTCCCCGGCGGGGGCCGCCTACCTCCCCGCCTTCTGCGACCTGGTGATCATGCTGGAGGGCCGGACGAGCGTGTACCTGGGCTCCCCCCGCCAGGCGGCCGCCGCCACCGGGGAGCAGGTGGACCACGAGGCGATGGGCGGGGCCCGCATGCACTGCACCGAGAGCGGGCTGGGGGACCTCCTCGTCGGCTCGGAGGCCGAGGCCCTGGACGCGGTCGGCGCCTACCTGTCCCTCCTGCCCGCCAGCTGGCACGACCAGCCCCCCGACACCGACCCCCGCCCCCCGGCGCCGGGCCGGGCGGTCGAGGAGATCGTCCCCGAGGACGAGCGCCGGGCCTTCGACGTGGTCGAGCTCATCGCCGCCCTCGTCGACGAGGGGTCCTTCTTCGAGATGAAGCGGCTGTACGCGGGCGAGCTGGTCACCGGCCTGGCCCGCATCGAGGGGATGTCGGTGGGGGTGGTGGCCAACCAGTCCAAGGTCCGGGGCGGGATCCTCATGCAGAACTCGGCGGAGAAGGGGGCGCAGTTCATCTCCACCTGCACGGCCTTCAACGTGCCCCTCGTGTTCCTGATGGACGTGCCCGGGTTCATGATCGCCAGCGCCTGCGAGAAGGCGGCGATCATCCGCCGGGGCCAGAAGATGCTCCAGGCCGTGGCGGAGGCCACCCAGCCCCGGATCTCGGTGGTGGTCCGCAAGGGCTACGGCGCCGGGTACATGGCCATGTCCGGGGCCACCTTCCAGCCCGACTGCACGATCGCCCTGCCCCAGGGCAGGCTGGCCCTGATGGGGCCGGGGGCGGCGATCCAGGCCATCCACGGCCGCCGGCTGGCGGCGATGGACGAGGAGGAGCGCCGGGCCTTCGTCGCCGAGGCCGAGGCGGCCTACGCCCGGGACGTCGGGGTGTGGGGGCCGGCGGCGGAGCTGTACATCGACGACGTGGTCCCCGGCCACGAGCTGCGCCAGCAGCTGGCCACCAGGCTCCGGCTGTACCGGCGGCGGCGCGAGGACCGCCGACCGCTGGTGGAGCGCCACACCCACATCCTGCGCGGCTGATGGCACCGCCGACCATCCACTACGAGCGGGAGGGGGCCATCGCCACCATCACCCTCGACGACCCGGACCACCGCAACGCCCTGTCGGCCCCGATCCGCCAGGGCCTGCGGGCCGCCCTGGAGGCCGCCCACGAGGACGACGAGGTCCGGGTGGCCATCATCACCGGGGCCGGGGACCGGGCGTTCTGCGCGGGGGCGCACCTCAAGGAGATGGCCGAGTCCGGGCTCGGGGTGCCCTCGGCCGACTACATGCCGATCGTGGGGCGCACCGTGGCGTTCTCCAAGGTGCTGATCGCCGCGGTCAACGGCGCGGCCCTCGGCGGGGGCTTCCTGGTGGCCCAGATGGCCGACCTGGTGGTCGCCGCCGACCACGCCACCTTCGGCATGCCCGAGGCCAGGGTGGGCCGGGGGGCGCCGTGGTCGGTGCCGCTCTCGGCAATGATCCCCAAGCGGGTGTGGCTCCAGCTGTGCCTCACCGGCCAGCCCATCGACGCCCGGCGGGCCTACGAGGTCGGGCTGGTCAACGCCGTGGTCCCCGCCGACCGGGTGCTCCCCGAGGCCCGTGCCCTGGCCGAGGCGGTGGCGGCGAACGCCCCCCTCACCGTGGCCGCCTCCAAGGAGATGGTGCGCCTGGCCGGGGAGCTGGGGTGCACCGCCGCCTGGGACGCCGCCGATGCGTTGTTCGAGCCCGTCTACCGGAGCCGGGACGCCGTGGAGGGGCCCGCTGCCTTCGGCGAGCACCGACCGCCCCGGTGGCAGGGCCACTAGCCACCGTCCCGGAGGAGGACCATGGACACCCCCGCCCCGGCGCTCGAGGGCGTCAAGGTCGTCGAGTTCGCCCACGTGATCGCCGGCCCGCTGGCTGGCACCCTCCTCGCCGACCTCGGGGCCGAGGTGGTCCACGTGGAGCCCCCCGACGTCGGCGACGCGGGCCGGGCGATGGGCCCCGCCAAGGACGGGGTCCCCCTGTGGTGGAAGGTGGCCGCCCGCAACAAGCGCTCGGTCCGCCTCGACCTGCGCCAACCCGAGGGCCGGGAACTCGCCCACCGGCTGGCCCGGTGGGCGGACGTGGTCATCACCAACGTCCGGGTGGACACCCTGGCCCGGTGGGGGCTGGACTGGCCGGCGCTGCACGCCGTGAACGAGGCGCTCGTGTACCTGCAGATCACGGGCT
>DASQQH010000426.1:0-2221 GCA_035643555.1 Acidimicrobiales bacterium
CCAGGACGCCCGGGTCGGCGCCCCGGGCCAGGATCGTGGACGGCGCCTCGCCGGGCCGCGGGCGGTGGTCCCGGCCCGGCGCCGGGCCGTGCTGGCCGACGGGATCGCTCCCCTCCTCGAGGGCCCGGCGGCTGGCGGCGAGCAGGTCGGCCACCCCGGTCCCCGGCTCGGCGGCGACCATCGAGGCCCGAGCCGCCTCGATGGCCTCGAGGTAGGGGGACGGGGAGCGGCGCAGGGTCCTGGCGCCGACGGTGCGACGGGCCGCCCAGGAACAGTGCAGCTCCTCCTCGGCCCTGGTGAGGGCCACGTACAGCAGCCGGCGTTCCTCGGCGTCGGCCGCCGGGGTCCCCGCACGGCCGATGGGGACCAGGCCCTGCTCCAGGCCCGCCACGGCCACGACCGGCCACTCGAGACCCTTGGCCCGGTGGAAGGTGGCCAGGGTGACCTCCTGGCCCCGAGGGTGCTCGGGGTCCCTCCCCAGGGTGGCGACCAACCAGGAGCGGAACCCCGCCGCTGTGGCCTGGGGGTCGAGGGCCTCGTACTCCCCGGCCAGGCGCACCAGGCTGAGCAGGCCACCGCGACGGTCGTCGTCCTCGTCCTCACCGGTCCCGCTGGCCCCGGCCAGCTCCTGGAGGGCCGTGGCCAGGGAGCCGGGCCGGGCCCGGGCGATCGCGGCCAGGGCGTCCTGCACGCCTGGCTGGGTGAGCAGGCCCCCGCCCCCCGCGACCCGGTGGGGGATCTGGGCCGCCTCCAGGGCCTCCTCCAGGAGGCTCAGCTGGACGTTGGTGCGCACCAGGACGGCCATCTGCGACCACGAGGCGCCGGGGGTGCGGGCCAGACGGAGGCGGCGGGCGATGCCCCGGGCCTCGTCCCGATCGGTCTGGTAGGCAACGACGGTGGGGACCGGCCCCTCGGGGCGGTGGGAGCGGGGGAGGGCGGCGAGGGCCCCGGCGCGGCGGCCGTGGCGGAGGACGGCGCCGGCCACCGCCAGGATCTGGGGCGAGGAGCGCCAGTTGTCCTGGAGCCGCACCACCGTGGTCCCCGGGAGGCGGTGAGGCAGGTCGGTGAGGGCGCTGGGGTCGGCACCGTTCCAGGCGTAGATGGCCTGGTCCGGATCGCCCACCACGCACAGGTCCCGGCGGTCGCCCAGCCAGGCGGTGAGCAGGCGCTCCTGGGCCGGGTTGACGTCCTGGAACTCGTCGACGAAGACGTGGCGGAACCGCCAGCGTTGGGCGGCGGCGAACACCGGGTCCTCCTCCATCGCCCGGGCGCACTCGGTCAACAGGTCCTGGAAGTCCACGAGGCCCCGCCGGGTCCGCTCGGCCTCGTAGGCCCGGTAGAGGTCGGCGACCTCGGCCGGGTCCACGCCCGGCCGCCTCCCGGCGTCCGCCGCCGCCGCCGCGTAGTCCCCCGGGAGGACCAGGCGGGCCTTGGCCCACTCGATCTCGCCGGCCACCTCGGCCAGACGAGCGTCCCCGCTCGCCGTGGTCGACCGGGGGCGGGCGTCGCCCACCCGGGCCAGCAGCCGGGCCTTGCGGTCCACCAGGGCCGGCGGGGCAGCTCCGCGGTCGGCCCACCGGCGGCGGAGCTGGGCCCAGGCCACGGCGTGGAACGTGCCGGCGGCCACCTGGTCGCGCACCCCGAGGGTGCCCAGCCGGCGGCGGAGCTCTCCGGCCGCCTTGCGGGTGAAGGTGAGCACCAGGAGGTGAGCGGGGTCGGCGCTGGCCTGGGCCACCCGCCAGGCCACCCGCCGGGTCAGCACCCGGGTCTTCCCCGAGCCCGCCCCGGCCAGGATGCACAGGGGGGCGGCCTCCACCATCACGGCGTGACGCTGTTCCTCGGTGAGGCCCTCGAGGAGCCGGTCCGCTCGATCCACCGCCCCCACCGTAGGCACCGGGTGTGACAGCGTGGTGGATGCGCCGCCGCCTCGAGCGGGGCCAGCATCCACTGCCGAGGGCCGCCCCAGCCACTATCGTGGCGGGCTGCCCAGGCCTACCATGCTTATCCTTCTCGTCACCCCTCCATCCGCTCCATGCTGAAGGCCTACGACGCCGGGCGGCTGTTCGGCACCAGGACCGGGACCGGCCCCGCCTGGGTGCTGGCCCTCCACGGGTGGCGGCGGAGCCACCGGGACTTCGACGCGGTCCTCGGCGGTCGGTCGGGGCCCCCGGTGGACGCCGTGGCCCTCGATCTGCCCGGGTTCGGCGCCACCCCGGCACCT
>DASQQH010000427.1:0-2573 GCA_035643555.1 Acidimicrobiales bacterium
GACCTCCTGGGCCACACCCCGACGGCAGTCGACCGGGGGCGACCCCGGCTGTGGGTGGACAGGAGCTTCGCCGCCAAGGGCTCGGGGACCGTCGTCACCGGGACGCTGACGGGCGGGGAGCTCGTCGTCGACGAGGAAGTCACGGTGGTGGGACCCCACGCCGGGCACGCCCGGTCGGGAGGCCATCACCGCGGCGACCGGGCCTGGTCGGGAACCCGTCCCCGAGGGGCCCGGATCAGGGGACTCCAGAGCCACGGCCAGGACGTTCCCCGGGCCGCACCGGGGCGGCGCCTTGCGGTCAACCTCACCGGGCTCCGCCACGAGGAGGTCGGCAGGGGCGACGCCCTGATCCGGGCGGGGCAGTGGGCACCCACCACGACCCTCGACGCCACGCTCACCGTCCTGGCCGGCCTCGACCACGAGGTCAGCCGGCGGGGCGCCTACCAGGCCTACGTCGGCTCCGGCGAGCACCCGGTGCGGCTCCGGATCCTCGGCGCCGAGGCCCTGGCCCCGGGGGAGACCGGCCTGGCCCGACTTCACCTCCCCCTGCCCCTCCCGCTCCTCCCCGGTGACCGCTACGTGTTGCGAGAGAGCGGACGGTCCGAGACCGTCGGGGGTGGCGAGGTGCTGGACGTGGCGCCCGTGCTACCCGCCTCCCGGGCGAGGCCCGACCGCTCGGTCGACCGGGTGGTGGCCGAACGGGGCTGGGTGGAGGTCGACCGGCTCGAGCGCCTCACGGGCGAGCGGCGAACGCCCAACGTCGGGGAGCGGTGGGTCGTGGACCCGATCGCCTGTGAGCGAGCGGCCGAGGCCGTACGGTCGGCGGTCGGCAAGGCCGGACCACTGGGCCTGGACCTCGCGACCCTGGACCAGCGCCACCGGGCCCTGGCCGCCGCCCTCCCCGAGGTGGTCGTCGAGGGCGGCAGGGCCCGTCCAACCGGCACGGTCAACCCCGCCGAGCGTCTCGCCGACCACCCCTATCTGGCCGCCCTCGAGGCCGCTCCCTTCCAGCCACCCCCGCCGGAGAAGGTCGACCGCGCCGAGCTGCGCGAGCTGGTCCGCAACGAGCTGGTGGTCGAGCGCGACGGGGTCTACTTCGCCCCCTCGGCCGTGACCCGGGCCGGGCAGGTCCTGGCGCGCCTCCTGGCCGCCAAGCCCGACGGGGTCACCGTCGCCGAGATCCGCGACCAGCTGGGCACGACACGCCGCTTCCTCCTGCCGCTGCTGGCCCACCTCGACGCCACGGGCGTCACCCGTCGTCGGGGGGATCTGCGGGTGGGCGGGCCGAAGCTCCCAGCACCGGGCTGACCCGGCCCGGTGCGTCAGCGGCCCCCGCGCCTCGGCCGGGGCGTCCTGAAGTCGCCCGTGCTGCCCAGCCTGGCCACGGCAAGGGCATTGGTCATGACCTGGCCGAAGTGGTCGGGGTCCGCCAGAAGCCACGAATGGGAGCCCGCCACCACCTCACCGTCCGCTCCGATGGCAGCGCACAGGGCATCGAACGAGGCCCTGGGGATCACCCGGTCCTCGCTCCCGCACAGGGCGACCACCGGCAGGTGCCGGCGGCGCAGCTGCTCCAACTCCGCGGTGAGGTCGGCGCCCCGGGCCAGGTTCGCCACCCGCCACAGCCCCACCGGGTTGGCGAGGACGTTGGGCACCAGATCCTCCAGCACCGCGGGCAGCGCCCGGGTCACCTGGCTCATGCCGACCAGGTCCATCGGCAGGCGCCAACCCCAGCTCCACAGTGGCCGGTCGGCGAGCAGCCGCACCTCGGCACCCTTGGCATCCCACACCGGGCCCCCCAGCGAGTTGACCAGCACGAGATAGCGCACCCACCAGGGGTAGTCATGGGCCAGCTGGGTGGCCACCGCCCCCCCGAAGGAATGGCCCACCAGGAACACCGGTCCCTCCACCCTGATGGTGGTGAGGAAGAGGTCGACCCAGCGTGCGTAGTCGGCAAAGCTGAGGGGGGGAGCAAGGTCCCCGGAACCGCCGAACCCGGGCAGGGCGGGAGCGATCACCCGGCAGCCCTGCCGGACCAACCGCTTGAGGGCCCGTTTGTAGCTGTGCTGGCCGAGACCCCATCCGTGGAGGAAGACCACCGATGGACCCGCCCCGCCGTCGCCGTAGCGGGCGGGGCGGCCACCCACCACGGTCCGGTGCCACAGCAGGTGATCGTCAGGGCCGGCGAGCACGGCCGACGCTTCCATAGCGACGCACCCTAGCCAGACGGTGCCACAGATGGCACCGCCAGGAGAACAGCCTGTAGCCGGCTGGCGTTGTCCCTCGACGCCCCGACGAGCCGGGAGGCCCTAGCAGGCCTCCCGGTCGAGGATTGCCTTGCGCTCGACCTCGTTGCGCCCTCCCCAGATGCCGTGAGGTTCGCGGATCCGCAGGGCGTAGTCCAAGCACTCCTGGCTCACCGTGCAGCGAGCACAGATGGCCTTGGCCCTGCTCTCCCGCTCCCGCTTGTCCGCCTTGCGCTCGAAGTGCGGCGGCGGAAAGAAAATTGACGCGTGAGGACCCCTGCAGGCGGCGCGCCGCTGCCAGCCCTCATCAACTTCGTCCACCTCGTG
>DASQQH010000428.1:0-12978 GCA_035643555.1 Acidimicrobiales bacterium
ATGCCTTCGGAGACCCACGGCTATCTGCTCGACGAGGCTGAGGTCACCTACTGGGGGATCTGCCCTGACTGCCACCCCGGCTCCAACATGGGAGGACGAAAATGACCGACAAGCCCCCTGTGGCCACCGCTGACACAGCAATCCCGGCAGCCAGGTCGAACCGGGACTGGTGGCCGAATCGGCTGGACCTGAGCGCCCTGCGTGAGCACTCGTCCCTGTCCAATCCGATGGGTGGGGACTTCGACTACGCGGAAGCGTTCAGGGGCCTCGACGTGGACGCGCTGAAGCGGGACCTCATTGAGGTGATGACGACATCGCAGGCCTGGTGGCCGGCGGACTATGGTCACTACGGGCCGCTGTTCATCCGGATGACGTGGCACGCCGCGGGGACGTACCGCATCGCCGATGGTCGGGGTGGTGGCGGCAAGGGGGCTCAGCGCTTCGCTCCCCTGAACAGCTGGCCGGACAACGTGAGCCTGGACAAGGCGCGCCGGTTGCTGTGGCCGATCAAGCAGAAGTACGGCCGCAAGCTCTCGTGGGCGGATCTGATCATCTTCACCGGCAACGTCGCCATGGAGTCGATGGGATTCAAGACCTTCGGCTTCGGCTTCGGGCGAGAGGACATCTATGAGCCCGAGAAGATCGACTGGGGGTCCGAGGAGACCTGGCTCGGCGACGAGCGCCACGACCGTGGCGGGGAGATCCACGGACCGTTCGGCGCCGATCATATGGGTCTCATCTATGTGAACCCGGAGGGGCCGGGTGGCAACCCCGATCCGCTTGCCGCGGGGAGCTACATTCGACAGACCTTCCTCCGGATGGCGATGAACGACGAGGAGACGGTTGCCCTCATCGTCGGTGGTCACACGTTCGGCAAGACCCATGGCGCCGCCCCCGAGACCGACATTGGTCCCGAACCCGAGGGCGCCTCTCTCGAGGAGCAGGGCCTGGGCTGGAGGAACGTCTTCGGCACCGGCAAGGGAGACGACGCCTGGACCAGCGGACTCGAGGGCGCTTGGACCGCTAAGCCGACGACGTGGGACAACGGGTTCCTCGACAACCTCTTCAACTACGACTGGGAGCTGACGGAGAGCCCCTCCGGGAAGAAGCAGTGGGCCCCCAAGGACTCCTCGGCCCAGGGCACCGTGCCAGATGCTCATGATCCGTCGAAGAGCCACGCCCCCATGATGCTGACGACGGATGTGGCCCTGAAGGTCGACCCGGTCTACGCGCCGATCGCCAAGCGGTTCCACGAGCATCCGGACCAGCTCGAAGAAGCGTTCGCCAAGGCGTGGTACAAGCTCATCCACCGCGACATGGGGCCCGTCTCACGGCTCCTCGGCCCGTGGGTCCCCGAGCCCCAGCTGTGGCAGGACCCCGTCCCCCCGGTCGATCATGACCTGATCCGGGACCAGGAGGTCGCTGCCCTCAAGGCAAAGCTCCTCGCATCGGGGCTGTCCATCCCCCAGCTGGTCTCCACCGCCTGGGCCTCGGCAGCCAGCTTCCGCGGGACCGACAAGCGCGGTGGGGCGAACGGGGCTCGGATCCGCCTGGCCCCGCAGCGGGACTGGGAGGTCAACGAGCCGACCGAACTGGCGAAGGTGTTGCAGACCCTCGAGGAGGTCCAACAGGACTTCAACCGCTCGCAATCCGGTGGCACGAGGGTCTCGCTCGCTGACGTGATCGTCCTGGGGGGGTGCGCGGCTGTCGAGCAAGCGGCGAAGAACGCCGGATACGACATCACGGTCCCGTTCATCCCGGGGCGCACGGACGCCACCCAGGAGCAAACGGATGTGGAGTCGTTTGCCGTGCTCGAACGGACCGCCGACGGGTTCCGCAACTACATTCGACCCGGAGAGAAAGTCCCGCCTGAGCACGCGCTGGTGGAGCGGGCGAGCCTCATTGGTTTGACGGCTCCCGAGATGACGGTTCTCGTCGGCGGCATGCGGGCGATGAACGCGAACTTCGGGCAGTCCCGTCATGGCGTGTTCACGGATCGGAGCGGGTCGTTGACCAACGACTTCTTCGTGAACTTGCTCGACATGAGGACGGAGTGGAAGCCATCCGTGTCCTCCGAGAATGTGTACGAGGGCCGTGATCGGGCCACGGGGGAGCTCAGGTGGACCGCAACCGCCGTGGATCTTGTCTTCGGGTCGCACTCCGAGCTCCGAGCAATCTCGGAGGTCTACGGAGGTGAGGACGCCAAAGAGAAGTTCGTGCATGACTTCGTGAGTGCGTGGAACAAGGTCATGAACCTGGATCGCTTCGACCTCGCCTGACGAGCTCGCCGGGCCGCTGTGCGGAGCAGCGGCCCGGCGAGAGCCCGGCAGGGCCCGGTTGATCGCCCGTAGCGCCAGGTGACCGGACCATGCCCATTGCCCGGGTGGCCAGCCCCGTGTACGGGGTCGGCAGAGGCGGTGGCCCCGGCGTCAGCGAGGACGAGGTGGGCAGACGAGGACAGGGGACACCCCGGAGCCGAGCGTCCCGGGGTGTCCCGGTCCCTGCAGGGGACCACGCTTGGCCCTGACCGGCGACATGGCTGGCGGCCCGTTGGCCGACCCCGGTCACCGGCACCGACCACTCACCCGGGGGGATTCCGGCGGTGGGGGCCGGGGCAACGGTAGAATTGGCGAGCCAAGTGGAGCAATCGGCGCGGTGCTGGCTACTGGCTACCGCACCCAGCCCGAGACGGAGGGGGGGTGGGGGATGGCCACCCGGGAGACGTGGTCGGGCCCCAGTGGGCTTGGAGGGCTGGCGCTGGCCGTTCCCTGCGGCCCGGTCCCGGCCCGGTGCGTGGGGGCCTCATCCCTCCCGGGGAACCGGCGGTCGGTGACCCGACACCGGCGCTGTGGGAAAGGGCCTCGGTCCTCGGGGGCGTGCTCGGGCGTGCCTCGTACCGGGGCGGGCAGCCCGGCGATGCCATGAGCGGTCGGGGTCGATGATGAAGCCCGCCCCGTTCACCTACCACGCGCCGGAGGCGCTCGAGGAGGCCCTGTCCCTCTTGGCGGCGCTCGGCCCGGACGCGGCGGTCCTGGCGGGTGGCCAGAGCCTGCTGCCACTGCTCACGATGCGCCTGGCGACACCGGCCCACGTCATCGACATCGGGGGGATCCAGCCCCTGGACGAGGTGACCGTGACACCGACGGCGGTCAGGATCGCGGCGCTCGCCTCGCAGGCCCGGGTGGAGCACGACGCGGCGGTGCAGAACGGCCTGCCGCTGCTCCCCCAGGTGCTCCGCTCGGTCGGCCATCCCGCGATCCGCAGCCGCGGCACCGTCGTGGGAAGCCTGGTCCACGCGGATCCCGCCGCCGAGCTCCCGGCGCTCCTGGTCCTGCTGGGGGGATGGGTGGAGGTGGTGTCCGCCGCCGGTCGGAGGACGATCGCCGCGGCGGACTTCTTCGCCGGCCCCTTCCAGCCCGGCCTCGGGGCCGGCGAGCTCGTCCTGGCGGCCACTTTCCCCCCGCCACCCGCCCGTACCGGCACCGCGTTCGTCGAGGTCGCCCGTCGTCACGGCGACTTCCCCCTGTGCGCGGTGGCCGCCTCGGTGGCGGTCGGTCCGGACGGGGACGTGGTCTCGGCCCGGACCGCCTACGCGGGTGTGGGGACCGCACCCCAGCTGATCGACGTGGGGGAGGCGGTGGCGGGTTCGGATCCGGCGTCGCTCGACGGGGGCGCCGCGGGCGGTCTCGTCAGGGACCGGATCGACGCCGTCGCCGACATTCACGCCAGCGCCGACTACCGCCGTCACCTGGCGTCGGTCCTCGCCGCCCGGGCCGTGGGTGTGGCGGCGTCTCGGGTCGGGGAGGAGGACGGGTGAGCGTGCCCGGGCAGGTGGCCGGTCGGCGGGGGGAGCAGCACCTGGAGGTGTGGGCGACGGTCAACGGCGAGGCGCGGCGCGCCGTGGTGCCCTCGCGTCGGCTGCTGACGGACTTCCTGCGTCACGACCTCGGGCTGACCGGAACCCACGTGGGGTGTGAGCACGGGGTGTGCGGGTGCTGCACCGTGCTGTTGGGTGGTGCGCCGGTGCGGTCCTGTCTGATGCTGGCCGTCTGCGTCCGGGGCCGGGAGGTGACCACCGTCGAGGGCCTGGCGGAGCCCGATGGGAGCCTCTCCCCGGTGCAGCGGGCCTTCCGGGAGTGCCACGCGCTGCAGTGCGGGTACTGCACCCCCGGCGTGCTCTGCACCGTGACGGCCTTTCTGGCCACCTGCCCGCAGCCGACCGAGACCGAGGCGCGAGAGGCGCTCGCCGGCAACCTGTGCCGGTGCACCGGCTACCAGAACATCGTGGCGGCGGTCCTGCGGGCGGCGGCGCTACGGGCGGGGGAGGGGGGACCGTGACCGCCGGCCTGGTCGGCGAACCGATCACCCGACGAGAGGACCCCCGTCTGGTGAGGGGCCTGGGGTGCTTCCTCGACGACCTGGGTGGGGACCATCTGGAGGCGGCCTTCGTCCGCAGCCCCCACGCCCACGCTCGGATCCGCGGCATCGACGTGGCCGAGGCCCTCGAGGTCGAGGGGTTGGTCGCCCTGTACACCTATGGGGCGCTCATCGGGCCACTGGCCGAGCCCCTGCCGGTGCTCATCCCCCATCCGGCGCTGTCCCACCCACGAACCCCGCACCTCCTGGCCAACGGGGTCGTCCACCACGTCGGCGAAGCGGTGGTCATGGTCGTGGCGACCGACCGCTACGTCGCCGAGGACGCCTGCGACCGGGTGGTCGTGGACTACGAGGTCCTTCCAGCGGTCGTCGGTATCGAGGGGTCCTGGGCGGCCGAGGAGCTGGCCCACGCGGACGTCCCCGGCAACGTGGCCGCCCACCTGGTCCAGGAGGTGGGCGACGCCCCCGGCCGGATCGCCTCCTCCCCCCACCGGCTCGCCTTCGACCTGGAGATCGAGCGCAGCGCCTCCAGCCCCCTGGAGGGCCGAGGTGTCTACGCACGGTGGGACGCCCAGGATGGCTCCCTCCGCCTGTACACGTCGACCCAGACGTCGACCTCGGTGCGGGCGGCCGTCGCCGCCGTGCTGGAGCTGAGCCTGGCCGAGGTGGAGGTGGTGGTGCCCGATGTGGGTGGTGGCTTTGGGGTGAAGATCATGCACCCCTGGCCCGAGGAGATCCTGGTGCCCTGGGCCGCCCGGGAGCTGGGCCGGCCGGTCAAATGGGTCGAGGACCGCCACGAGCACTTCGTCTCCTCGGCGCACGAACGGGGGCAGGTCCACCACGTCGAGGTGGGCTTTGACGAGGAGGGCCACCTCCTCGGGCTGGACGTCGCCTTCCGCCACGACAACGGGGCCTACACCCCCTACGGCATCATCGTCCCCATCATCAGCGCAACCCAGCTGGTGGGGCCGTACAAGGTCGGGGCGTACCGGGTGACCTTCACCAGCCTGTACACGAACACGGTGCAGGTCACACCGTGCCGGGGAGCCGGGCGGCCCCAGGGGTGCTTCGTCATGGAGCGGACCATGGACCGGATCGCCCAACACCTCGGCCTCGATCGGGCCGAGGTGCGGTCCCGCAACTTCATCCAGCCCGGCGAGTTCCCCTACGACCAGGGGCTGGTGTTCCAGGACGGCCGCCCCCTGGTGTACGACTCAGGTGACTATCCTGCCTGCCTCGCTCGGCTGCGGGAGCTCGTCGATTGGGACACGTTCTCGTCCTACCGGTCGGAAGCGGCCGGGGAGGGGAGGCGGGTGGGGATCGGGCTGGCCTGCTATGTCGAGGGAACCGGGATCGGTCCCTACGAGGGGGCGCTCGTGCAGGTGGAGCCCTCCGGGCGGGTCAGGGTGTCGACCGGGCTCACCACCCAGGGCCAGGGCCACCAGACGGTGTTGGCCCAGATCGCCGCCGACGAGCTGGGTGTGGCCATCGAGGACATCACGGTGACGACCGGGGACACCCGGCGCTTCGGGTGGGCGGTCGGCACCTTCGCCTCCCGTACGGCGGTCATGAGCGGCAACGCCGTGGCCCTTGCCGCCCGGGATGTGCGGGCCAAGGCGCTCCGGGTGGCAGGTGAGGCCCTCGAGGCGGACCCCGAGGACCTCGAGGTCGTGGGGGGCGTCGTGCGGGTGCGGGGGGTGCCAGCCTCGTCGATCCCCCTCCGAACGGTGGCCGTGCTGTCCAACCCCCTCCGCTACGCCTTCGACCGGGAGGCGGCCCGGGCGACCCAGTTCGCCAAGCCGGCCGACCCCGCCAGGCCGCCGATCGGCGAGGGAGACCAGCCCGGCCTGGAGGCGGTCCGGTACTACTCCCCCCTCCGGTCGACCTTCGCCGCGGGGATGCACGCCGCCGTGGTGGAGACCGACCCCGAGACCGCCGAGATCCGCGTGTTGCGCTACGGGGTGGTCCACGACTGCGGGGTGATGGTGAACCCCCGGATCGTCGAGGGCCAGATCCACGGGGGGGTGGCCCAGGGGGTGGCGGGCGCGTTGTACGAGAGGATCGTCTACGACGGGGACGGCCAGCTCCGCAACGCGTCCTTCATGGACTTCCTGATGCCCTATGCCACCGAGATCCCCCGGATCGACACCGCCCACCTGGAGACGCCCAGCCCGCTCAACCCCTTGGGCGTCAAGGGTGCCGGTGAGGCGGGGGTCATCCCGGTGGCCGCCGCCCTGGCCTCGGCCATCGAGGACGCCGAGGGGATCCGGATCACGACGATGCCGATCAGCCCGAGCGAGCTCCACGATCTGCGCGGGGCTCTCGCCACGGGGGAGGCGGCGCCGGTGGCCACCGGGGCGGAGCGCCCGGCAGTGGTGACGCCACGGCGCGACACGGGCCACCCATGAGCGGGACCTGGATCCCACGGTCCGGGGTTCGCGACCAGAGCCCGGTGCCCGTGGGCGCACCGGCTCGGGGTCAGGTCGTCCCCGGGTCGGTGCGGTGCCGGGCCAGGCCCCGGCGTCGATGCAGGGAGAAGGTGCACCATACCGACTTTCCCTGATCGGTCGGCCGAGTGCCCCACCGGTCCGCCAGCAGGGAGACGACCTGCAGGCCGCGCCCCTGTTCGTCCTCGGAGGTGGTCCGGAGGTGCCGGGGCAGGGCGGGCCCGGCGTCGTGCACCTCGAGGGTGAGCTGGCTGGTGGCCAGCCGGAGGCGTAGTTCGATCGGCGGTTGGCCGTGGAGGAGGGCGTTGGTCACCAGCTCGCTCACCCCCAGGATGACGTGGTACCCGAGTTCCTCGGGGATCGACCAGCTGCGGAGAGCGGCCAGGGCGAAGCGCCTCGTGGCCGGCACGGCGTGGCGGTCCGGGGGAACATGGCGGACCACCGAGGTGGTCTGGGGGGCCTTGGCTGGGACCTCGGCCAGGAGGAGGGCCACGTCGTCGTCGGGCCCCTCGGGGAGGAGCACGTCCACCACCGAGGTCGCAAGGTCCTTGAGGGGCGCGCTGACGGTGGCCAGCTGGGTGGCGAGGGCGGTGATGCCGGCGTCGAGCTCCCGGTTGCGGCGCTCCACCAGCCCGTCGGTGTAGAGGGCTACCCGCGCCCCGACGGGCAGGCCCAGGCGCTGCTGGGTCGGGGGCCCGGTGCCGGTGCCCAGGGGTGGCCCGACGTCGTGCCCCAGGGGTCGCACGGGCCCCTCCGCGGTGGCGAGCAGCGGGGGGAGGTGTCCGGCGTTTGCACAGGTCAGGCTGTGGTCGACGGCGTCGTAGACGGCGTACACGCAGGTGACGATCTGGTCGTCACCGAGGTCGCAAACGAGTTCGTCCAGGAGCCCGAGGACCTCGGCCGGCGGCAGGTCGAGGCGGGCGTAGGCGCGGGTGGCGGTGCGCAGCTGTCCCATGACCGCTGCGGCCTGTACCCCGCGGCCCATCACGTCGCCCACGACCAGCGCCGTGCGGCCGGCGGTCAGCTGGATCACGTCGCTCCAGTCCCCACCCACCTGGGTGCCCTCGACGCCGGCCCGGTAGTAGGTGGCCACGTCGAGGTCGTCGGGGTCGAACGTGCGCTCGGGGAGCAGGCTGGCTTGGAGCTCCGCCGCGAGGCGGTGCTCCCGGGCGGCCGCCTCCCGGGCGGCGGCCGCGGCGGCCAGGGCCCCCTCGGCCTCGCGCTGTTCGGTGACGTCCTGGGCACTGCCCCGGAGCCGGGACGGGCGGCCGTCGGCCTGTCGCTCGAGCTCGCCGATCAGGTGGTAGGTGCGGACCTCCCCGTTCGCACCGACCAGCCGGGCGTCGAAGTCGAGGGCCCTGCCTTCCACCGCCCCCCGCAGGGCGGCGCGCACCGCCTGGACGTCCTCGGGGTGGCACCGCCGGATGAGCAGGCCCTCCAGGCCCCCCCAGGCCAGCTCCGCCACGCTGAGCTGGATCTGGCGGAGCAGCTCCTCGGAGCCCGACATCGCCCCGGTGTCCAGGTCGAGCTCCCAGCTGCCCACCCGGGCCAGGCGTTGGGCCTGGTCGAGCAGGCCCCGCTCGGCCCGCAGCCGACCCTGGGCCTCGACATAGCTGCGGGTGGCCATGTCGAGGGCCACCAGGCTCTGGAGGAGGAACGCCAGCGCCTCGTCCCCGTGTCCGGAGGTCGTCGACCCGATGGCCCGGTGGTGGAGCTCGACGACGTCGAGCACGCCGACGCCATCCCCAAGGGCCCGGCGCCCCAGATCCTCTGCCAGCAGCAGGCTGGCGGCGTCTCGGTCGGCCACGTACCGACCCAGGGCTTCGATGTACGCGTCTCGGAAGCCCGGGCCGACCGGGCTCAACGCGGCGCCCCCCGGTGCCGGGCGACGAGGACCAGGGCGTCGTCGGTGTCCGTTCCCGAGCGGGCCAGGATGTCCTCGGCGAGGTCGTACGCCGCCCGGTCCAGTCGCAGGCCCTCGCCGAAACCGCCCGTGATGCCGTCGCTCGCCAGGGCCACAAGATCGCCGGGACGGACCCCGAGCGCCCCGGGGGCCCGGAGGGGGGGCAGCTGGTAGCCGACGATGCCGCCGTGCAGCGGTGCGCTGGCCATGGTCCTGGTGCCCCACGCCGTGGCCTGGACCACCACGCCGGCCACATTGCCCACCCCGAGCCAGGACACCGCGGGGGTGGAGAACCCCAGCGTGGCCACCGTGACGGCGGCGCCACGGGTCTCGACCAGGGAGCGGTGGCACCGTGACAACAGCGCGTCGGCCGGCTGGTCGGGGCGCTCGCCCAGGACCTCGACCGCCCGCCGGGCGGCGACCCGGGCGGGCGGCCCGTGCCCCACCCCGTCGACCACGGCGAGCAGCACCGCGTCCTCCATCGCCACCACGGCCCACAGGTCCCCGGAGGTCTCCTCGCCCGCCATCGGTCTCCCCGCTACCGCCCACTCGATGGGACCGGCGCGGTCACTGTGCCGCATGGGCGGCGACCCACTTGCGCATGGTGACCGTGGTGCCCTGTCCGGGGATCGAACGGATCTCGAACTCGTCCATCAGCTTCTTCGCCCCCGGAAGGCCGATCCCCCCACCGCTGGACCGTTGGTAGCCGTTCTGCAGCGCCGCCCCCACGTTGGCGATGCCGGGCCCGTGGTCCGTGGCCTCAACGACCAGGCCGGCGCGCCCGGACCGCTCCTCGAGCGCCAGCCGGATCTCTCCCCACCCGGCGTAGCTCAGGATGTTCCGGGCGACCTCCGAGATGGCGGTGGCGATGAAGGTGAGCTCCGTCAGGGAGAAGCCGACGGCGCGGCCGAGCTCCTGGCTGGCCCGTCGGGCCGCGAGGATGTCGGTGTCCGCAGCGATCACGACACGCACCTCAGTGGCCACGGGACACACCCCGGGTGGGGAGGTGGCGCCGGAGGAACGCGAGGCCCTCTTCCAGGTCCAGGGCGGTATCGATGTCGTCGAAGGTCAGGCCCAACTGCACCATGGCGAAGGCCACCTGGGGCTGGATCCCCACCACCACCGTGGCCGCCCCTCGCAGGCCGGCCATGCGGGCGATCGTGCGCAGGGACCGGCCGGCGAAGGAGTCCATGACGTCCATCCCCGTGACATCCAGGACGATCCCGGTCGCCCGTGCGACGTCCACCTGGCCCATCAGGTCGTCCCGGAGCTGCAGCAGCTCGGCGTCAGTCATCGCCGCCTCGATGGTGGCGATCAGATGGTGGCCTTGCCTGAGGATCGGGATCGCCACTGGGGGCCTGTGTCAGCCGGCCCCTGCGCCGGGCTCCCCGGTGCGGGTCACCTCGTAGCCGAGCAGCCGCTCGGCCTCCTCGATGCCCCCCTGCAGATCGCCGACGGCGTTCATCTTCGACAGGTCCACCCCGATGGTCACCAGGGTGAGTGCGATGTCGGAGGACACACCGCTGATGATGACGTTGGCCCCCATCAATCCCGACGCCTCGACCGTCTGCACCAGATGGTTGGCGACGGTGGAGTCGATTTCGGGGACGCCGGTGATATCGATGACCACGACCCTCGCCCGCGTCGCCCGGATGGCACGCAAGAGCTGATCGGTGAGCTGGTACGCCCGCTGTCCGTCGAGGACACCGATGATCGGCAGGATCAGGAGGCGCTCCCGAACCTGCAGCACCGGGGTCGAGAGCTCGCGGATCGCCTCCTGCTGCTGGCGGATGATCCGCTCCCGCTCCTGGACGAAGCTGACGCCGACGGTGTTCGCTATGCGGTTGGCGGCGGGCTCATAGGCGTCGAGCACGCGGTTGAGCAGGGGAAAATCCGCCTGGTACTTCTCGAAAAGTGAGCGAGCCAGGACGTCACGCAGCAACAGGACGATCCCCAGCACCTCCTCGGTCTCCACACCCCTGGGGATGATCCGCTCGGAGAGGTTGCGGGCATAGCTCTGCAGGGCCTCCACGCTGCCGGTTTCGAGGACTTCGATGTAGTTGTCGTAGACCGAGGTGGCCTCGGAGAAGATCTCCTCGGGTGTCATGGCCGTCAGAAGCCTGGCATCGGTGATGCGCCGCGCCCATTCCTCGCGCAGCCAGGTCCGATTCTGACGGAGATGCTCCACCAGCTCGGGCAACATCGCCGCTTCGTTCGACTTCGACAGGATGCTGGGGATGACCGCTTCATCCGTCATCGCTTCGGTTCCCCCCTGTGCGGCCCCACCGGCGGCGGTGCACGGAACGCTGTCCGTCATCAGGGCGAATGGGATTCCCTCTCGTTGCCACAGGCGGGTCCTTCACCGCGCTGTTCATTAGAAACCATTACAGCGCACCCGGGCTCTGGTGGTCGAGACCCAGTTTGGTGACCCCCTCTGGTGGTGCGGGTGCCACACCGAGGGCAGATCGAGGCGTGGTCGCCCACGGGGCGTCGGGCGCAAGGGTCGGCGATGCGGGTCGAGTGCGGTGGCCCCCGCCCCACGTCCGACAGGAGGGCCGTGGTGCTCACAGCGACGCCTTGACCTAAAGGAAGGTCTAGGTCTTAGCATGGGTCAGGTGCGCGCGGGCACCACGGTCATCCAGATTGTCGCCGCGGGGAACGCCAGTCGAAGGGACGTTCCGAGGGCCTCCCCGGACCATGCCGAGGTGGGCGCGGCGCGGCCTGCCCATCAGTGTCGGCCCCGGCCGACCCGTCGAGGAGGTGGATGATGTTCACTGCCCCTGAACTGGCCTATCTTGCGTCCCAGCGGCTCGGACGTCTCGCCACGCTGGCGTCAACGGGCACCCTGCAGAACAATCCGGTCGGCTTCCGGGTGGACCCCGAGCGCGCCGCGATCGAGGTGTACGGCCTGAACCTGGGGGCCACCCGGAAGTTCGCCAACGTGGCCGCCACCGGGGAGGTCGCCTTCGTCGTCGACGACATCGCCTCCCTCGACCCCTGGCGGGTCCGCTGCGTGGAGGTGCGCGGAACCGCCGAGGCCCTCACCGACCAGGACCCGCCCCGACCGGGGCTCAGCCGGGAGGTCATCCGGATCCATCCCCGGCGGATCATCAGCTTCGGGCTGGGGACCGAGGGTGACCAGGGGGCTCGGCGGAACACGGCGGCCTCCCCGCCACCGGGCCCGGGCAGCTGACGCTCGTCACCGGCCGAGGCCCACGGTGGGGGACCGACCGCCCGGGGGCGCCCCCCACCCTGCGGCGCCGCATCGTCCCGAGGAGATGGCCGTCGGCCGGCCCTGCCCCGGGCCTTGCGCCGTCCGGCGCCCTGGCTAGACTGCCTCGATGTGACGGGCGTCATACGAGATGTCCCGGGTGGCTCCGCGGCGGTGGGCGCAACGTGACGTCCGGGCCGGGCCACCGGCCCCCGGGTGTCGGGGACCGGACGCCGCCTCCCCATCCCCCCGGGTGCCCATCGGCATGAGGCTGGCCCGCTTCGAGCAGGACGGCCCCCGGGTGGGGGTGGTGACGCCCGCAGGCGTCAGGGACGTCACGGCCCTCGCCGACGGCTGCCCCGGGACCGGCAGTCCCATGCGCCGGTTGATCGCCTCGTTCTCCGGGGTGCGTCACGCCCTGGAGGACCGCGTCGGCCGTGGGGACCTGTTCCCTCTGGACCAGCTCCGTCTTCTCACCCCGGTACCCGATCCGTCCAAGGTGGTGGCGGCGCCGGTGAACTACCGGGCCCACATGGACGAGATGCACCAGGACAGCCATATCGACGCCCTGGGGGTGTTCCTCAAGGCCCCCTCCTCCCTTCTCGACCCGGGGGGGATGGTCCGACTCCCCTATCACGACCGCCGGTTCGACCAGGAGGGTGAGCTGGCGGTGGTGATCGGGGCCGAAGCGACCCGGGTCCCCGAGGAACGGGCCCTGGACCACGTCCTCGGCTACACCTGTTTGTTGGACGTCACCATGCGGGGAGGCGAGGACCGCTCCACCCGCAAGTCCTTCGACACCTTCACCCCCTGTGGGCCCTACCTGGTCACCGCCGACGAGGTGGGACCGAGCGAGCAGCTGGCGCTCCGGTGCTGGGTGAACGGCGGCCTGCGCCAGGAGGCCTCCACCGGGGACCTCATCTGGGGGGTGGCCCGCCTCGTGGCGTACGTCTCGTCGGTCATGACCCTCCTGCCGGGGGACATCGTGAGCACCGGCACGCCCGAGGGGGTGGGTCCCCTGGCGGAGGGCGACCGGGTGG
>DASQQH010000429.1:0-3757 GCA_035643555.1 Acidimicrobiales bacterium
GCCCACCACCGCTCGGGGCTGGCCCTGGGCATCGACGAGGTCCAGGTCCTGCTCACCCTGGAGACCCGGGACCCCGCCCATCGGGACGAGATCGTGGGCACGCTGCGCAGCCGGGGCTTCACGGTGGACCTGGTGCGCTAGCCACCCCGGCAGCACCGGGTCGACGGCCACGATCCCCCCCGCCATCCTCACCGGTGCAGCCGGCGCACGGGAGCGCCCCCCACCCGGGTCCCCGGGCCGGGCCAGCCCCGCCCCCCCGCCACCGGTGGGGCCAGGCCTGGCGGATGTGCCAGGATCGGAGGGGAGGCTGGGGGCCGGACCGACCAGCACGAGGAGGACCAGGGTGAGCACCACGGACTCGGGCACCAACGGCGCCGGGCACCCCGAGGGGCCAGTCCGGCTGTTCAGCCAGTGGGCGTCGCCGAAGGGGCTGCGGACCGACATCGTCCCCTGGCGGCTGTGGGAGAAGGCCAAGCGCCTCCAGTGGGACCCGGCCGACATCGACTTCTCCCAGGACGCCGCGGACTGGGCGGCCCTCGACACCGAGCAGCGCCTGGCCGTCGCCAGCCTGGCGCAGGGGTTCATGGTCGGCGAGGAGTCGGTGACCCTGGACATCGGCCCCCTGGTGCTCGCCATGGCCGACGAGGGCCGGGTGGAGGAGGTCATGTTCCTCACCAGCTTCGCCTTCGAGGAGGCCAAGCACGTCGACTTCTTCCGCCGGTGGTTCAGCGCCGTCGGCCTCGAGGCGGGGGTCATGGACCGCATGCGGGAGGACCGCATGGCGGAGCTGGGCCTCGAGCCCCCGGACCCGGACGCCACCGTCAGCGTGTTCGAGGAGGAGCTGCCCCGGGTCATGCGCCGGGTGCTGACCGACCGGTCGCCTCAGGCGGTGCTGGACGCCTCGCTCACCTACAACCAGTTCGTCGAGGGGTGCCTCGCCATCTCCGGCTACCGCCTGTGGAGCCAGCTGTTCGAGGATCTCGGCATGCTGCCGGGCATGCGACGGGGCCTGGCCTTCGTCCGCCGGGACGAGAGCCGCCACATCACCTACGGGACGTACCTCTCCCGGCGGGTCATCGCCGCCAACCCCGAGCTCCTGGACTTCGCCCGGGACCGCCTCCGGTGGCTGCGGGACTACTACTTCGAGCGGTTCCTCACCCCCGAGGAGGAGGCCGCCCTGGGGGAGTCGGCCGGGCTGTTCCAGGGGCTGTTCCGCCAGCACGTGGAGAGCCAGGTCGAGGCCCGGATCCAGGTGCTGGAGCGGGCGGCGGGCGTGGACGAGGCCGAGGCCGAGGCCGATGCCGGCGCCGAGTCGGCCGAGGAGGACCTGGGCTCGATGGTCGGCCCCGTGGGATGAGGTCCGACGCGCTCACCGACGCCACCGCGGTGGCCCTCGCCGCCGCCATCCGCCGCCGGGAGGTCAGCCCCCTCGAGGTGCTGGACGCCTGCCTGGCCGCGGTCGACGACCGCAACGACCGGGTGAACGCCGTCATCTGGCGCAATGACGACGAGGCCCGGGCGGCCGCCCGGGCCTCGACCGAGGAGGTGGCCCGCACCGACCCCGACGACCTCCCCCCCTTCTGTGGGGTACCCCTGCCCATCAAGGACCTGACCCCCGTCGCCGGGTGGCCCGTGACCTACGGGTCCTGGGCGGCCCCGGCGGGGCCTTCGGAGGAGAGCGAGCTGGTCGTCGAGGCCTTGCGCGCCGCCGGCTTCGTCCTGAGCGGGCGGACCAACACCCCCGAGTTCGGCCCCATCACCGCCGCCGAGAACGACCGCTACGGGGTGAGCCGCAACCCCTTCGACCTCGACCGGACCCCCGGGGGCTCCAGCGGCGGGGCCGCGGCGGCGACCGCGGCCGGCCTGTACCCCCTGGCGCACGGCAACGACGGCGGTGGGTCGATCCGCATCCCCGCGTCCTGCTGCGGGCTGGTGGGGCTCAAGGTCAGCCGCGGCCGGGTGCCCTCCCTGGTCATGGCCTGGGAGGGCGGGGCGGTGGAGGGGGTGGTCACGAGGGACGTGGCCGACACCGCGGCGGTGCTGGACCTCATCAGCGGGCCCGACCGGCGGTGCTGGTACAACGCCCCGGCCCCCGAGCGCCCCTTCGCCGCCGAGGTGGGGACGCCGCCGGGGAGGCTGCGGGTGGGGCTGGCGACCGGGGCGCCCCTGGACCTGCCGGTGGCCCCGGCGTGCGCCGAGGCCGCCCGGGCGGCGGCGGCCGCCCTCGAGGGCCTGGGCCACGAGGTGGTGCCCGTGGACCTCACCCTCCCCGACGAGGTCCTCCCGGCCTTTCTCAACATCGTGAACACCGGCCTGGCGGACTACCCGGGCGTCGACTGGGCGCGGGCCGAGCCCCACATCCAAGCGGCCCGGGCCGCGGCCCAGGGCGTGGACAGCTTGACCTACGTGGCCTCGGTCCACGAGCTGCAGCGGTTCACGCGCTCGACCGTGGGGCGGTGGGGCGCCGAGTTCGACGTGCTGGTGACCCCCACCATGACCATCGAGCCCCCTCGGGCCGGCGAGGTCCTGGCCGCGGCCCACGAGGCGGCCGGGGGCACCGCCCTGCCCGTGCTGCAGATGGCGGTGCTGACCTCCATGTTCAACGTGAGCGGCCAACCGGCGGTCTCCCTCCCCTGCCACCGGAGCCCCTCGGGCCTGCCCATCGGGGTCCAGGTGGTGGCCGGCCCCTTCGAGGAGGCCCGTCTCCTGCGGGTGGCGTCCCAGCTGGAACAGGCCCTGCCCTGGGCCGGGCTGACCCCGATCGTCCCCGGGCCCGGGTGACCGGCCGGCCCCGGGGGGCCTCCTACGCCTCGGGGTAGCGCACCGCCCACAGGCACAGCCCCTCCGGGGGGGCCACCGGGCCGGCCAGTGACCGGTCCCCGGCGCCCAGGATCCCGACCAGGTCCCCGGCCCGCCGGCGGCCCCGGCCCACCTCCACCAGGGTGCCCACCACGGACCGGACCATCTGGTGGCAGAAGGACCCGGCCTCGATGTCGAAGGCGAGGAGCTCACCGGCCCGCACCCGGGAGGCGGACCACCGGGCGTCGAGGACACGGCGCACGAGGGACCCTCCGTCCGGCGGGCGCTTGCAGAAGGCGGCGAAGTCGTGCTCGCCGAGGAGGGGGTCGGTGGCGGCCGCCAGGGCCCGGCGGTCCAGGCGGTCGGCGACGTGCCACACCCGCCCGGCGAGCAGGGGGTCCATGGACGGCCCGGCGAGGATGCTGTAGCGGTAGCGCCGGGACAGCGCCGAGCGTCGGGCGTCGAAGCCCGGGGGGGCCACCCGGGCCTCCCGCACCACGATGGCCGGGCCCAGGAGGGCGGTGCAGGACCGGGCCAGGCCCGCGGGGTCCAGGGCCCCGGTGCCCTCCCCGTCGTCCCCCAGGGGCGCCGGGAGGTCGGCGTGGACCACCTGGCCCCAGGCGTGCACCCCGGCGTCGGTCCGCCCGGCGCAGGTCAGCCTGACCGGGGCGCCGACCACCCGCTCGATGGCCCCGGCCAGGGCACCGGCCACCGTGGGCCGGTCGGGTTGGGGGGCGAAGCCGTGGAACCCCGAACCGTCGTAGGCCACGGTGAGGCGGACCCTGACGGTGGTGTCGGGCGCCTCCGCCGCCAAGAGCGACCTACTGGACCAGCTCGATGCGGGCCATGGGGGCGTTGTCACCGTTGCGGGGGCCGAGCTTCAGGATCCGGGTGTAGCCCCCGGGCCGGTCGACGTAGCGGGGGCCGATCTCGGCGAAGAGCTTGTGGGCCATGTCCC
>DASQQH010000430.1:0-2225 GCA_035643555.1 Acidimicrobiales bacterium
GACCACCCAGGGCGGCGCCGGGGACCGACAGGGCACCGAGGCGCCGCGGGCCGAGGGCCAGGCCCAGGGCGGTGCGGATACCGAGGGCGGCGAGGTCACCCCCCTGCGTGGCCCCCGGGCCCGCCTGGCGGCCAACATGACCACCAGCCTGGGGATCCCCACGGCGACCAGCGTGCGCCCGGTGCCGGCCAAGCTGCTGGAGGTGAACCGGGGGATCCTGAACGACCACCTGGCGAGGACCAACGGGGGCAAGGTCAGCTTCACCCACCTCATTGGCTACGCCATGGTCCAGGCCATCTCCTCGGTGCCGGCGATGAACCGCCACTATGTGGCCGACGCCGACGGCAAGGGGACCCCGGGGATGGCCACCCCCGAGCACGTGGGCCTGGGCCTGGCCGTGGACCTGGCGCGCTCCGACGGGTCCCGGGCCCTGCTGGTGCCCTGTATCACCGAGGCCGACACCCTCGACTTCGCCGCCTTCGTCCAGGCCTACGAGGACCTCATCCGCAAGGTCCACACCGGCAAGCTCTCCCCCGACGACTTCTCCGGAACCACCGTCAGCCTCACCAACCCGGGCACGCTCGGCACCGTCCACTCCATCCCCCGCCTGACGGCGGGGCAGGGGGTCATCGTGGGCGTGGGCGCCATCGACTACCCGGCCGAGTACGAGGGGGCGGACCCGGACCGCCTGGCGGAGCTCGGGGTGGGCAAGGTGACCACCCTCACCTCCACCTACGACCACCGGGTCATCCAGGGGGCCGAGTCGGGGATGTTCCTCAGCCGTATCCACGACCTGCTCCTCGGCGCCGACGGCTTCTACCACGAGATCTTCGCCGCCATGGAGGTCCCCTACGAGCCGGTCCGCTGGCTCCCCGACGCCAACCCCGCCGTCGAGGGCGAGCGGGCCCGGGCGCTCAAGCAGGTCCACGTCCAGACCCTCATCAACCTCTACCGGGTCCGGGGACACCTGATCGCCGACCTCGACCCCCTGACCCAGGTCCCGCCGCGGATGCACCCGGAGCTGGACCCCGCCACCTACGGCCTCACCGTCTGGGACCTCGACCGGCGGTTCCTCACCGACGGGCTGGCCGGCAGGGACGAGCTGCGGCTGTCGGAGATCCTGGGGGTCCTGCGGGACGCCTACTGCCGCACCGTGGGCGTCGAGTACATGCACATCCAGAACCCCGAGGAGAAGCACTGGATCCAGGAGCACGTCGAGGGGGTGGCCACCCAGCTCGGCTCCGAGGACCAGCGCCACATCCTCGACCGGCTCAATGCCGCCGAGGCTCTGGAGCAGTTCCTCCAGAAGCGCTACATCGGCCAGAAGCGCTTCGGCCTGGACGGGGGGGAGGCGGCCATCCCCCTCCTCGACGCCATCCTGGAGCAGGCCGTGGCCGACGGCCTGGAGGAGGCGGTGGTGGGCATGTCCCACCGGGGCCGGCTCAACGTGCTGGCCCACATCGTGGGCCAGGCCTACGGGGAGATCTTCAACGAGTTCGAGGGCAACGTCGACCCCAACACGGTCCAGGGCTCGGGGGACGTCAAGTACCACCTGGGCTCGAGTGGGAAGTTCCTCGCCCGCTCCGGGGCGGCGCTCCCGGTCACCGTGGCCTCCAACCCCTCCCACCTGGAGTCCGAGGACCCGGTGGTGGAGGGCATGGCCCGGGCCAAGCAGGACCTCCTGGACCAGGGCAGTGCCTTCCCCGTCCTGCCGGTGCTGCTCCACGGGGACGCCGGGTTCGCCGGGCAGGGGGTGGCGGCCGAGACCCTGAACCTCTCCGGGCTTCCCGGGTATCGCACCGGGGGGACCGTCCACCTGGTCATCAACAACCAGCTGGGCTTCACCACCGGCCCCGAGGAGGGGCGGTCCTCGGTGTACCCGACGGATGTGGCCAAGGCGGTCCAGGCGCCGATCTTCCACGTCAACGCCGACGACCCTGAGGCCTGCGTGCGGGTGGGCCGGCTCGCCTACGCGTTCCGGCAGGCCTTCCACAAGGACGTGGTCATCGACCTTGTCTGCTATCGGCGGTTCGGCCACAACGAGGCCGACGACCCCAGCTACACCCAGCCCCAGATGTACCAGCGCATCGAGCGCCACCCCTCGGTGCGCGAGATCTACACCGAGGCGCTGGTCAACCGGGGGGACCTGACCGAGGACGAGGCTGAACAGGCCATGGACGACTTCCAGAACCGCCTGCAGAGCGTCCTCGACGAGACCAGGTCCG
>DASQQH010000431.1:0-2002 GCA_035643555.1 Acidimicrobiales bacterium
GGGCCGACCGGGCCCAGACCGGGTCGGCGGCGGCCACCCACCCCGCCTTCCCCACGGCCACCGTCCGGTCCCCCACCCGGCCCCGCAGCCCCTGGCCCAGGACCTCCTCGGTCGCCGACGGCAGGATGAGGCCGAGGCCGGCGGCGCGGGCGCCGGCGACCAGGGAGGCGGCGAGCACGTGGGGCGACACCTGGTCGAGGGACGCCGCCAGGGAGAGGACCTGGTCGGGGTCCCATCCCCCCACCGGGACGACCTCGGCCACCGTGGGCTGGCCCGTGGTGAGGGTCCCGGTCTTGTCCACCAGCAGGACCCTGGCCCTGCCCAGGGTCTCCAGCACCCCCCCGCCCTTCACGATCACACCCCGGCGGGCGGCCTGGGAGAGCCCGGCCACGATGGCCACCGGCGCTGCCAGGATCAGCGGGCAGGGCGTGGCCACCACCAGCACCGCCACCGCCCGGGCCAGGTCGCCGGAGACCCCCCAGGCGACCCCGCCCAGGGCGAGGCTGGCGAGGAGGAACCACAGGGCGTAACGGTCGGCGAGGCGCACCAGGGGGGCGCTCTCGGCCTGGGCCTGGGCGACCAGTCGCACCACCGCGGCGTAGGTGCTCTCGGCGGCGGTGGTCGTGGCCCGGAGGTCCACGGGCCCCCCGGCGTTGACGGTGCCGCTGCGGACCACGGCGCCGGGCTGGCGCTCAACGGGCAGGGCCTCCCCGGTGAGGGCCGACTCGTCGACCACCGCCGGCCCGCTCACCACCAGCCCGTCGGTCGGGAGGACCTCGCCGGGGAGGACGGCCAGCAGGTCCCCGACCGCCACCGCGCCCAGATCGACCTCCTCCAGCTCACCGCCCCGGCGGCGATGGACGACCCGCGGCGCCCGGGCCACCAGGGCGGCCAGGCTCCGGTGGGCCCGCCGGTCGGCGGCCGCCTCGAGCACCCGACCGGTGGCGAGCATCAGGGTCACCACGCCCCCGGCGAGCAGCTCGCCGACGGCCAGGGTGCCCACCAGGGCCAGGCTGGCCAGGACGTCCACCCCGAGCCGCCGCTCCCACAGCGCCCGTCCCGACCACCACAGGGAGACCGCCAGTCCCGAGGCGATCATCACCCGCCACACCCAGTCCCCGGCAGCGGCCAGCCCGGCCAGGTGGAGGCCGCCGCCTGCCGCCAGGAGCACCGTGGCCAGGACGAGAAGGCCACCGGGCCCGAAAGCCGCCCCCAGGAGGGCCCGGGCGCCCCCGGGCGCCTCCTCCCCCCGGGGCCCCGGCGGCCTCACCGTCGCCCGGGCGGCCCCCGGCGGCTCCGGGAACCCCCCACGTCGACCGTCGCCACCGGTCTCGGGGGGGCCGGTCGGGGTGGCAGGCACGGCGTCGCTACGGCACGACGATGACCGGCCGGTCGGTCAGGTGGAGGAGCCGGTGGGTGACGCTGCCGACCAGGAGGACCGAGGACTCCGAGAGGCCACGGGATCCCACGACGATGACCGAGGCACCGAGGTCGGCGGCCTCGCTCAGGATCCCCTGGGCCACCCGGCCGATGGCCACCGCCCGGGTGCGGCCGGTGGCCCTCGTGCCCTCCGGGCCCACCTTGGCCACCACCTCCTCGACCAGCTCCTGGGCCGGCCCGCCGGCCTCGACCTCGCCCTCGCCGTTCGGACGGCCCTCCACCACGTGGACCACCGACAGGTCCCCGTCGGCAACCCGGGCCAGGCGGGCGGCGACCTCGACGGCCCGGGCCGAGGCCTCCGACCCGTCCACCGCGACCAGGATCCGCTCGCTCACCGCCGGCTCACCGGTGGGCCGCGTCGACCACGGCCCGGAGCAGGTCGCGGGCCGACACCATGCCCACGATCTCGCCCTCGTCCCTGATGGGCAGGTGACGGATCCCGTTGTCGGCCATGATCCCGATGGCGGTGACCACGGTCTCCTCCGGGTCGGCGGACATGATGTCCTCGGCGGCCACGTCAGCGGCCCACACGCCGTCGGGGTCGGCGCCGTCGGCCAAGGCC
>DASQQH010000432.1:0-3681 GCA_035643555.1 Acidimicrobiales bacterium
CCATCGGTGTTTCTCCAGCGGGCCGGGCAGTGGCTGCTCGGGCCGACGCATGTGGCGCTGGCCACCGGGGGCCACCTCAGCGCTCCCCGCCGGAGCGCTCCCCCGGGGTCGCCCCGCGGCCAACCCGTATCGAGGGTCCACAGCGTTGGCGTGTCGGACGTCGACGATGACCAGCCAGAACGAGGTACCCGCGGCCACGCACCACCCAATGGGTGGGCCTCCCGTTACGCATTGCGTGGTGCCAGGGGGCCTCTGGTGGCTATGCCCTCACCGCACTGCTCGCCCTCTCGGCTGTCCGGATCGTGTGGCCTGAGGGACCAGGGGGTGTCGGAGAGCACCTGGCCACATCAGTTGCCGACCAGAGGGACCGTCGTTCCGACGGTGATCTGCAAGCCCGGAAGACCCGACGAACGGCGACCGTCGGCAGGACCTCACCGGGTGGCCGGCGGCCGAGAGAGGAATGCCCGCTCACGTGGGGTGCCTGGGCTGGAATGGTCGCGGGACCAAGAGGAAGATAATCCCCCTTGTGGGCGGACCAGTGCGCGGAGGCACAGACGTTGGACCACGTCGGGGTTGAGTTGTAGTCGTCCGGGGTAGAAGTCGAATGCAATGGTTCGAGTGGCGGCGAACATGCGGACACACACGCCAGGCGCCGTTACCCAGGAACTCGTGGTGGTCTGAGAAGCCGCGAGCGCCTCCCGGTGACCCGTCGATCCTGCGCCAGCACAAGCGGCGGGGACAGAGAGGAATGGATGACCGACGACGAGCTGGAGACTTTCCTGCAGGAGCTCGCCGAGCCTCGGGGTATTGCGGGCATCGCCACCCGGGCAGGCAAAGCGAAGGCCCTCGTGGACGTGCTGGTGCGGGTGGGAGTTACCGCAGCCGGTGCCCAGAGCTGGGGGAAGCCAGAGTGGGCGATCGTCGCCGCAGCAGCACAGATCGAGTCCCCCAGCAACTCGACCGTGCAAGACGTCATAGTGCACTTGGGAAACCTCGAGCAGATAGCAGCAAGGCGGGTCCTCGAGTCTGGCGCACTGGAGATGAAGTGACATCGAGAACACGGGTGGAGGACGGCCCCGCCGCTGCGTACCAACCGGGGCGACTCCGCCGGTCCGGTGGGCGGCGGAGAGCTGGCCCCGGCACGCCGGGACCCCTCGGCCCACCGGTCTGGCGCTGTGACGTCGGGGGACGCTACGGCGGTCACGAGGTCTCGTTGCCTTCGGCTCGACGCCGTCAGTGTTGGCTCGGCGGGCGTGGGGTGAAGGCAGGACCCCCGCTCCCCGCGGACCTGCGCGTCGGGACCCTCGGTGCCGGGAGCCTGGCCTGTGGCTGCCCCCCGCCGTGGACTACTGGGACGATGAGGCCGAGATGGACGACGCCGCCTGGGTTGCGGCGTTCCGCTACGGACAGGCCCGATGACCATCTGGCTCGAGATCGCCGCGGCGGCGTCCCCGCCGAGGTGCCCTTGGCTCCACCGGGGGTGGGGGTCACCAGAAGCTGTCTAGTGGCAGGTCGCGCGTCCCCGAGCGACGTTGCCTGGGGGTCCGCCTACCCGGGACGGTGACAAAGGCCAGACGAGGGAGCTCCCCGAGCACGTCGACGGCCAGGGGCCACCAAGACCGCCGCGTGGAACAGCCCAGCACCACCGTCGGCGCCTGGTCCATCTGGCGGTCCGGCAACCCGATGCACCGGCGTCGCATCGTCCACGTCACCGGAGGACGGGGTCGGCTGGCACATCGTGCGGGAGGCCTGGCGGTAGCTGCCTCGCAGGAGGCTTGACCCAGGGGGTGGGCTCGCAGGCTGATGCCGCCATATGTGGCGGGGACCGACGCCGGTCAAGGCCTTCTTTGGCTGCCGCTAGCAGGGCGTTCGGGGCCGGGGAAGTCACCACCGATGCGGATAGCTCCCCCCGTGTCGCGCTTGTCCGCGCTGGGCAGATCTGACCGCACTGCCTGACCACGGCCCATTGCCGGTCACTGGGCGGCGGAGGAGGACTGGCTGGTCTCTGAGCGTTCGTGCCGGTTGGCGGACCACCGGGTGTGCTCACCGATGTGGCCTCGGCGCAACGGCCCGGTCGCGTGTCCGGAGAGAACCTGACCTTGGACGTCACGAGTACGTGCAACGAGCACAAGAGGGTGTGGACGCCGTCTCGTTCTCCGTCGATCATACCTGGAGTACCCTGAGACGAGGAGTCGATGCCCCCGCGCCCCAGCAACCTTTGGCCCTGGCGGTGCTGCACTGCCTCCGTGGGCATGCATCCCCTACGAGGGCTACCTTGCGGCGCCGGGCCAGGGGCCGAAGCGTCGAGCTCAACTGCGGGGCCCTCTGCACCGTGGTGGAGTCGCTGGCCAGGCGGGGACTGGTCACGGCCAGGGAGACGAGCGCGCGGGCCGGCTGCCCGAGCGGACCGTCCACGAACTGACCAACGCCGGGCGAAACCGAGCTCGGCGACTGGCTGGCCGACCTGGTCTCCACGCCGGTGCCCGAGTCCACACAGTTCGTGGCCGCGCTGTCGTCTCTGGCCGCGTTGGCACCCGAGCGCGCCCTGGGGCTCTTGAAGGGGCGCCTCCAGCACCTCGCCCTCGAGGAGGCCCGGGCGGCCATCACCAGGCAATGGCGCAGAAGCACGGCCTCCCCGGCTCCTCTGGGTGTGGACGGGGAGTACCGGGACGCTTCGCCTCGCGGAGATCGACGACGTCCGGTCCCTGGCGCGCGACATCGAGCAAGGAACCCTCCACGGGGCCCTCTGGTGGGCGGCGGTCCCCCGGGGGGGCGTCGACCAGGTACCTGCCGTCGACGCAGATCTCTTCCGGCAGGCCCAGCAAGGGGACTGAAACGGACGGGCCAGCCTGACCACAGCTCTACGAACCGGCCTCAGGCCTGCGGTGGAGCTGATGCGTGAGGCCCTGGCCGGGAGCAGTCCCGAGGAGCCACCGGGCCGATCACCGAGGGGGCCGTCCGAGTCGGGGCCATCGGCCCGCCGAAGAGGAATCGGATGATCACCGCGGACCAGCCGGTCAAGCGCCAAACTGCGGGGGTGACCGTGGCGATGATCCGAACCGTCAACCTCACCAAGGTCTACGCCCACAGCGACTACCGGGCGGTCGACCAGTTGAACCTCTCCATCTGCGCGGGGGAGATCTTCGGCCTGCTCGGCCCGAACGGGGCGGGCAAGACCACGACGGCGGGGATGCTCACCACCCGCGTCGTGCCTACCTCAGGGAACGCCTACGTCGGCGAGGTGGACGTTGTGCGTAGGCCTGCGCTGGCCAAGCAGCTCCTGGGGGTCGTCTCACAGCAGAACACCCTGGACCGCCAGCTGACCTGCTGGGAGAACCTGTACTTCCACGGCCGGCTGTTCGGCGTCCCCGCCCACCGCAGCCGAGAGCGGGCCACCGAGCTGTTGGAGCAGTTCCAGTTGGCCAGGTGGGCGGGCGCCTCGGTCTATGCCCTCTCGGGGGGGATGGCGCAGCGGCTCATGGTGGCCCGGTCCATCTTCCATCGCCCTGCGGTGCTGTTCATGGACGAGCCCACCTCCGGCCTCGATCCCCAGAGCCGCCTGGCACTGTGGGAGATCCTCGGGGAACTCAACCGCGACGGCCAGACCATCGTGCTCATGACCCACTACATGGAGGAGGCCGACCGACTGTGTGACCGCGTGGCCATCATGGACCACGGAAG
>DASQQH010000433.1:0-3297 GCA_035643555.1 Acidimicrobiales bacterium
GCCCGGGCGCAGGCGGGGGACGCCCTGGCGGCGGTGGACCGGGTGCTCGACAAGCTCGAGCACCGGATGGAGAAGCTGAAGGGCCGGCTGGCGAGCCGGTCCCATCCCCACCACCGGGGCACCCTGGGTTCGGGGACCGTCGAGGACGCCGAGGCGGACCTGGACGGCTCCCCCCAGATCGTGCGGGTCGCCCGGTCGGCGACCAAGCCCATGACCCCGGAGGAGGCCACCCTGGAGCTGGACCTGCAGTCACTGCAGTTCTGCTTCTTCACCAACGCTGAGACGGGGCGGGCGGCCGTCGTGTACCGGCGGGGTGACGGCCGGTTCGGGCTCATGGACTCGTCATGACCTGGGTCCGACCGTGACCGCAGGCAGTGAGGACCACCGGAGACGAGGCAAGGCCGTGAGGCAAGGGGACAAGGGGGATATGGCCAACGGGAAGCAGGGCGAGGACGTGCGGGTGCTCATCGCCGACGACCAGGCGGTGTTCCGCCGCGGGTTGCGGGCGGTGCTGGCCGAGGAGCCCGGGATCGAGGTCGTGGCCGAGGCCTCCGACGGCGACGAGACCCTGGCCAAGGTGGAGGAGCTGGCGCCCGACGTGGTCCTGCTCGACGTCCGCATGCCCAAGCGCAGCGGCCTCGACGTCGCCCGGGCGCTCCAGGCCGTGGCCCCCACCACCCGGATCCTGATGGTGACGGTGAGCGACGAGGAGGAGGACCTCTTCGAGGCGGTCAGGGCCGGCGCCAGCGGCTACCTCCTGAAGGAGATCTCGGTGGAGGAGGTGGCCGACGCCATCCGCCAGGTCGCCCAGGGCCAGAGCCTGATCTCCCCCCTGATGGCCTCCAAGCTCATGGCGGAGTTCAACGCCCTGGCCGAGCGGGCCGAGGCCCGGTTCCCCGCCCCCACCCTCACCAGTCGGGAGCTCGAGGTGCTGTCCCTCGCCGCCAAGGGCCTGTCCAACCGGGATATCGCCGAGCGGCTGTTCATCGCCGAGAACACCGTGAAGAACCACATCCGCAACATCCTGGAGAAGCTCCACCTGCACTCCCGGATGGAGGCGGTGATGTACGCGGTGCGGGAGCACCTGATCGACACCGACGGCCGCTAGGCCGTCCCGGGTGGCCGGGAAGGTGCGGCGCCCGACCGGTAGGATAGGGCGGCCATGAGCATGTTCGCCAAGCTGCTCCGGGCGGGCGAAGGCAAGAAGGTCCGACGCCTGGGCGAGCTCACGCCCCTCATCGAGGGCCTGGAGGCCGACCTCGGGGCCCTCGATGACGAGGCCCTTGCCCACCGCACCGTCGAGTTCCGGGAGCGCCTGGACCGGGGGGAGGGCCTCGACGACCTGCTGGTGGAGTCCTTCGCCGTGGTCCGGGAGGCCAGCCGGCGGACCATCGGCCAGCGCCACTTCCCGGTCCAGCTCATGGGGGGCATGGCGCTCCACTTCGGCTGGATCGCCGAGATGAAGACCGGCGAGGGCAAGACCCTTGCCTCCACCCTGCCGGTGTACCTGAACGGCCTCACCGGCAAGGGCGTCCACGTGGTCACGGTCAACGACTACCTGGCGGGGCGGGACGCCGAGTGGATGGGCCAGATCTACCGCTTCCTGGGGCTCTCGGTGGGGCTGGTCTCCTCCACCATGGAGGACGCCGCACAGCGGCGCGCCGCCTACCAGTGCGACGTCACCTACGGGACCAACACCGAGTTCGGGTTCGACTACCTCCGGGACAACATGTGCCGGTCCCGGGAGTCCATGGTCCAGCGGGGCCACGCCTACGCCATCGTGGACGAGGTCGACTCCATCCTCATCGACGAGGCCCGGACCCCCCTCATCATCTCCGGTCCCGCCGCCGAGTCGGCCCGCCTCTACTACCAGTTCGCCGGCATCGCCCGGAGCCTGCGCCGGGAGGCCGACTACGAGGTGGACGAGGAGAAGCGCACGGTCATGCCCACCGAGGCGGGCATCGCCAAGGTGGAGGACCAGCTCGGGGTCGACAACCTCTACGAGGCGGTGGCCGTCAACTACGTCCACCAGCTGGAGCAGGCCCTGCGGGCCAAGGAGCTCTACCGGCGGGACAAGGACTACATCGTTTCCGACGGCGAGGTGAAGATCGTCGACGAGTTCACCGGCCGGATCCTCGAAGGGCGTCGGTGGTCCGACGGGCTCCACCAGGCGGTGGAGGCGAGGGAGCGGGTGGCCATCAAGGACGAGAACCACACCTGGGCCACGGTCACCCTGCAGAACTACTTCCGCCTCTACGACAAGCTCGCCGGGATGACCGGGACCGCGGTCACCGAGGCGGCGGAGTTCGCCAGCACCTACAACATCCCCGTGGTCCCCATCCCCACCAACCTGCCGATGGTCCGCACGGACCGCGCCGACGTCATCTACAAGACCGAGGGGGGCAAGTTCCAGGCGGTGGTGGAGGACCTGGCCGAGCGCCACGAGGCCGGGCAGCCGGTCCTGGTGGGCACGGCCTCGGTGGCAAAGTCGGAGCTCTTGAGCCGGCTGCTCGAGCGCCGGGGCATCCCCCACAGCGTGCTGAACGCCAAGCAGCACGCCAGGGAGGCGATGATCGTCGCCCAGGCGGGACGACTGGGCGCCATCACCGTCGCCACGAACATGGCCGGACGGGGGGTGGACATCATCCTCGGGGGCAACCCCGAGGGCCTGGCGGCCGAGGAGGCGGTGGCCGAGGGCACCGACCTCGCCGCCCCCGAGGGCCAGGGTCGCCTGGGGGAGCTGGTCGCCAAGTTCGAGGAGCAGTGCCGGGTGGAGGGGGAGCGGGTCAAGGAGCTGGGCGGCCTCTACGTCCTGGGGAGCGAGCGCCACGAGAGCCGGCGCATCGACAACCAGCTCCGGGGTCGCTCCGGCCGCCAGGGGGACCCGGGGGAGAGCCGGTTCTTCCTGTCCCTCGAGGACGAGCTCATGCGCCTCTTCGCCACGGGGGCCATGAACTGGGTCATGGCCAAGGCCCTCCCCGAGGACGTCCCGATCGAGGCCAAGATGGTGACCAAGGCCATCGAGCGGGCCCAGAACACCGTCGAGGCCCGCAACAGCGAGGTGCGCAAGGACGTCCTCAAGTACGACGAGGTCATGAACGAGCAGCGCAAGGTGATCTACGCCCGGCGCATGCAGGTGATCGACGGCGAGGACCTCGAGGCCCTGGCCAAGCGCCTGGGCGAGGCCGAGGCCTACCTGGACCTGCCCGGCCTGCACGCCCAACTGGCGAGCCTGGAGGAGGAGGTGGCCCGTCCGGACCTGTGGGACGATCCCGAGCGCGCCCGAGAGCTCACCAC
>DASQQH010000434.1:0-8372 GCA_035643555.1 Acidimicrobiales bacterium
TGGGCCGACCGTTCGATCTCGACCTGGGCCCGCGACAGCGCCCGCTCGTACTCCTCCTGGCCGCGCTGGCGCAGCTCCTCGCGGAGCTCCTCACCCAGGCGGGTCGCCTGCTCCACCTGGGACCGGGCCTCCCGGCGGGCCTCCTCCAACAGGGCCTCGGCCCTGGTCCGGGCCTCCTCCTCGGACGCCTTGGACTGCTCGATGACCTCGAGGGACTCGGCGATCTGCGCCCGGCGGGACTCCATCGCCCGGTTGATGGGCGGCACCACGTACTTGGCGAGCAGCCACAACAGGACGAAGAACGTGATCATCTCGGGGATGAACGTGGCGTTGGGCAGCAGGAAGTTGCTGGTGGCGGCGAGCACGGCGCCTCCCTTTTCGAGTCCCCGTCCCCGCCTACTTGAGGACGAAGATGAACAGCACGGTGAAGGCCAGGTTGATGAAGTACGCCGCCTCCACCAGACCAACCGTGAGGAACATGATCGTGAACAGCCGGCTCTGGGCCTCGGGCTGACGGGCCACACCGGCGATGGTCTGGCTCCCGGCCATCCCGTCGCCGATGCCCGCACCGATGGCGCCGCCGCCCAGGGCGAGGCCGCCGCCGACCAGGGCCCCGGCCATGTCGATCCCCTGAGCGGTGTTGCTGACCCCGCTTAGGGCCAGAAGCGTGCTGCCCGGGTCAAAGCTCATCGTGCGTGGTGCCTCCATGGTCTGGGCCCGAGGTGCCCTGCTCACCCCGGGGCTTGACGGTGGTCGTGGCCGTCGCCACGGCGACGGTCGGCAGGGGGTGGTCGTCCAGCAGTCGGCTCAATGCCCCTCCTCGGAGATGGCGACGGCCTCCTGGTAGTAGATAATCGTGAGCAGGGCGAAGATAAAGGCCTGGATGGCGAAGATGAAGAGGTCGAAGGGCACCCAGATGACATCGGCGAAGGGGATGATGAACAGGGGGAACAACCCGGCGATCAGCGCCAGCACCAGGGCCCCGGTGAACACGTTGCCGAAGAGCCGGAGGGACAGCGAGAGGGGCTTGGCGATCTCCTCCACCACCTGGAAGGGCGCAAGGAGCTTCCCGTAGCGGGAGAAGTGCCCCATGTACCGCCGCCACCCCGCCCGCTTGATGGCCGTGTAGTTCGTGTAGACGAACACGGTGAGGGCCATGCCGTAGCAGAGGTTGACGTTGGAGGTGGGGGTCGGGAGGTAGTTCGGGGCGTGGCCGAAGGGCCAGAAGATCTCGAACCAGTTGCACACCAGGATGAACACGAAGAGACAGGTCGCCAGGGGCACCACCGGCCAACCGGCCGGGCCCAGGCGGCCCTCCGCCTGGTCCCGGATGGACCCGATGACGGTCTCGAAGAAGAGCTGGATCCTCCCCGGCGTCTGGCTGGTCAGCCTCTTGCGGACATAGAACCCCAGTCCGGCCACGATGCCCGCCGCCAGGACCGTGGACCACAGGGTGTTGATGTCGAAGGTGAGGCCGAAGAACTTGAGCTCGAGCTCGTCGGTGACACAGACGTTGCCCGAGCAGTTGGCCTGGGGGGGGAACTTCGGCCGGAAGAGGGACGCCTGCACGACATGGTGGGGCGTCTGGGCGGCGGCGGCGACCAGGTCGTGGTTGATCACAGCCCGATCCCCCGGCGGAGCTGGCGGAGCAGGACCCGCGACGAGTTCGCCAGCAGGGCCATCTGGAACAGCGCCAGGCCACCGAGGGAGCCCAGCCCGGCCGTCTTGGAGACCAGGAACAGGATGAACACCCCGGCGGTGACCACGCCCAGCCGGCTCATGCTGGCCCCCGCCAACGCACGCTTGCTGGCCTCGCCGGTGGCCGCCGCCCGTCCGACCATGCGGCGCATCCCGAGGGCGTTGAACGCCCCCATGGCGAGGCCTGCCACCATCCCCGCGCCGGCCAGGGGATAGCCGAGCAGCGAGCACCCGACCAGGCCGGCGACCGCCAGCGATCCCGCGACGATGAGCGTCCGCCGGACGACCCGTTCCACTCCGACTCCGACCAGGGGGTACTCTCGCGCCACGCTCAGCGCCTCCGATGCGTTGGGTCTGTGGGTGACCGGTCTCCCCCGGCCGCGATGTGGGCGGTCAGGGATGGCAAGAGTAGATGCTGGGGGGCGCCTGTCACGCCGTCACGGCATCCTCGCATCCCGTCCCCACCAACGCAAACCCCGGCAAGCAGCCCTGGTCCAGGTCAGGCCCGCCAACGGGCGGCACCGACGCTAGGTCGAGCCACCCTCGTGGCCGGGAGGATGGGAGGGGTCGGCCTCCCTCTCGGGGCCTTGCGCCTCCTCGGCGACCAGGTCCCGGCGCCCGCCGGGGGTGCCCCTGGCGCGCCGACGCCGGTGGGACCCGGCGGCCTGGGCGTTGGGGGGGGCACTTGCGGTCTGGCGCGCCTCCCCGATGGCCACCACCTCGGCCAGCCGCTCGCCGCCGGTCTGGGCCTTGCGCCCACCGTTGGCCGCGGTGGCCTGGGCGCCGTCGCCCTCGGTCCCGGACCGCCACCGCATCCCCGGACGGAACGTGAGGTACAGGGCCACGCCGAGCCCGGCGGCGGCGAACGGGATCGCCCCGTTGCCCCGGTGGGTGAAGGCGGGGTAGAGGACGATCACCGACAGGACCGCGGTCCACAGCCACAGGATCACCACCGAGCGGCGGTGACCATGGCCCATCTGCAACAGGCGGTGGTGGAGGTGCTCCTTGTCCGGGGTCGACACCCCCTTCCGCCGCGCGGTGCGCCGGACGATGGCCAGCACCGTGTCGAGGATCGGCACCCCGAGGATGATGAAGGGGATGAACAGCGGAGCGAAGAAGAAGTAGGTCTGGCTCGACACGTCGATCGTGCGCCCACCGACGACGCTGGTC
Organism: Acidimicrobiales bacterium; assembly: GCA_035643555.1. Taxonomy (GTDB): domain Bacteria; phylum Actinomycetota; class Acidimicrobiia; order Acidimicrobiales; family JAJPHD01; genus DASQQH01. Next base: position 2,869 of record DASQQH010000434.1, read on the forward strand.
GAGGCCGCCATGAGCAGCCCGATCAACAGGGCGCCGCCGTCGCCCATGAACACCTTGGCCGGGTGAACGTTGTGGGGCAGGAACCCCAGGCACACCCCGCAGGCGATGGCCGCCAGGAGGGGACCGATGTTGTCGGGGGACAGGGAGCCCAGGTGGACCAGGTGGAGGCTGTAGAGGCAGAACCCCCCGGCGGCGATGGCCACGATCCCGGCGGCGAGCCCGTCCAGGCCATCGATCAGGTTGATCGCGTTCACGATGCCCACGACCCACACGGCGGTGAGCAGGGGCAGGATGGCCGGGGACAACACGATCACCCCGGCCCCGGGCACCTTGAACGAGATCATGGTGACACCGAGGAAGTACAGGACACACGCCGCCAGCACCATGCCGGCGACCTTGGCCGGCGCCGACACCTCCCACAGGTCGTCCACCAGACCGGTGGCGAAGATGACCGCGCCACCGAGGACCACCCCAAGGGGCTCGGAGGAGTTCCGGAACACGGTCTGGAACTGTGGGAGCTGCGAGGCCACCACCATCGTCACCAGGAAGGCGACGAACATGGCCGCCCCACCGCCGGTCGGCGTCGGCCGCTCGTGGATCCGCCGCTCACCGGGGAGGACGACGACACCGGATCGCACGGCCAACCGCCGCACCGGGAACGTGACCACGTAGGTCCCGATGGCGGCGATGGCCAGGACGATCAGGTAGCCGAGCACTAGCTGGAGCCGGGACTCACTCCCGGAGGAGGGAACTTGGAGCACAGCACGGCGACCTCTTCGGCCACCGCCGCCACCTCGGCGTCATCCCGACGGTTGCGCAGGGTGCGGCCGATCAGGCCCGCGATGTGTGCCATCTCGCCTTCCCGCATGCCAACCGTGGTCTCGGCCGGCGCCCCCAGTCGCAGGCCGCTGGTGACGAACGGGGAGCGGGGGTCACCGGGGATCTGGTTGCGGTTGCAGGTGATCCCCGCCCGGTCGAGAACCTCCTGGGCCTCCCGGCCGGAGAGGTCGGGGTCGAAGGCGCGCAAGTCCACCAGCGCCAGGTGGGTGTCGGTCCCACCCGAGACCAGCCGGAACCCCTGGGCGGCGAGGGCCTCCGCCAACGCCCGGGCGTTGGCCACCACCTGGGTGGCGTACCCGGCGAACGATGGCCGGGCTGCCTCGGCGAACGCCACGGCCTTGGCCGCGATGATGTGCTGGAGCGGCCCACCCTGGAGGCCCGGGAAGACCGCCTTGTCGATGGCCGAGGCCAGCCCGGACCGGCAGGCGATCGCCCCGCCCCGAGGGCCCCGCAGGGTCTTGTGGGTGGTGAACGACACCACGTCGGCCACGCCGACCGGATTGGGGTGGACCCCTCCCGCGATGAGCCCGATGACGTGGGCGGCATCGAAGAGCAGCAGGGCGCCGACCTCGTCGGCGATTGTCCGGAGCGGCACGGGGTCGATGACCCGGGGGTAGGAGGTGGCCCCGACCACGATGAGCTTGGGGCGCTCCCGCTTGGCCAGCGTCTCCACCTGGTCCAGGTCGATCCGCTCGTCGCTGTCGGTCACCCCGTAGGACACGAACCGGAACAGCCGTCCGCTGAAGTTGACCGGCGACCCGTGGGTGAGGTGCCCGCCCTGGTCCAGGCGCATGGCCAGCACCGTGTCCCCGGGCTCCAGGAGCCCCAGGTAGACAGCGGCGTTGGCATTGGCACCCGAGTGGGGCTGCACGTTGGCGTGGTCGGCCCCGAGGAGGGCGACCAGGCGCTGTCGAGCCAGTTCCTCGACCTCGTCGATGACCTGGTTCCCCCCGTAGTAGCGGCGTGCAGGGTAGCCCTCGGCGTACTTGTTGGTGAGGACGGAACCGGAAGCCGCCAGCACCGCGGGGGAGGTGAAGTTCTCCGACGCGATGAGCTGCAGGGTGGTTCGCTGGCGCTCCTCCTCCCGGGCGATGATGGCGGCCACCTCAGGGTCCTCGTCGGAGAGGACCGAGGTGGCGCCGGGAGCGGGGGACGGGGACATCGTCAGGGTTCTCCTTGAGTGGCTCGGTGCGTTAGGTGGACGTTCCTGGTTGGTGTCGCCCCCTCCCTCGTGCTGGGAAACACCAGCTCGGCCACACGACCGGTCAGCTGGTCCAGCTCGTCGGCCAGCGTGTCGAACGCGGCCTGGGTCCCCCCCATCGGATCCTCCACGTCGTCGGCGGGGGACGCTCCCACCAGGTCCCCCCGTGCACGTCCCTGGTGCAGGTCGGCCAGCCAGACGGCCAGCTCCTGATCGGGGGACCGGGGCCCCGCCTCGCCCCCCCGGCGGACCAGCTCCTTCAGGGTGAAGGTGCGGGGCCAGACCTCCGGCAGGCTCACCACGGCCTCCCGGACGTGCTCTCGGGCCATGCCCACCACCACGTCCGCCGCCGCCAGGTCCTCGACCCGCAACCGGTGGCTGCGGTGCCCGCCTACCTCCACCCCACGGGCCGCCAGCGCCTGGGCCACCTCGGGGGACGCCTCGGCGCCGTCCGACACCAACCCGGCCGAGCGCACCTGGGCGCTCACCCCGCGCTCAACCAGGTGCCGTCGCAGGAGCGCGACAGCCATCGGCGACCGACAGACATTGCCCGTGCAGATGACAAGGACCTCGATGCCCGGAGTCTATCGGCGCCAGCGGCGATGCCCGGGGTAGCACACCAACCCCGGGGCGCCACCCCGTGACCGCCTGTCCTCATCGCACCGCGGCCAGGAGCTCCTCCCAGCTCAGCGGGCCCGCCCGCAGGAGTCGGAGCTCGACCCCGGTGCAATCCACCACCGTGGAGGCGGGCGCGTCGCAGGGCCCCGCGTCGAGCACGACGGCCACGCTCTCGCCGAAGGTCTCGGCCACCTCGGCCGCCTTGGTCAGGGTCGGCTCGCCGTGACGGTTGGCGCTGGTTGTGGCGAGTGGCCCCACCTCGGCCGCCAGCGATCGGGGCACGGGATGGGCCGGGCAGCGGATCCCGACCGTCGCCTCGTCGGTCCCCAGGTCGACGGTGAGATCGCTGCGCCGGGGAAGGACCAGGGTGAGGGGCCCCGGCCACCACCGCCGCATCATGGCCAGGGCCAACCCCGGCACTGCCGTGGTGAGCGCCAGGGCCTGGTCCAGGTCGGCGACCAGGACCGGCAGTGCCACGCTCCGTGGGCGGGCCTTGAGGGCGAACAGGCGGTCCGCCGCACCGGTTCGGAAAGGGTCGACGGCCAGCCCGTACACCGTGTCGGTGGGCAGGCCGACGACCTCGCCGGCAACGAGGGACCGCCGGGCCGCCTGGAGGGCCGGTGCCGGGGGCGGGTCACCGAGGGCGGCAACCACGCTCATGTCGTCCCTCGCACCCGGGCGACCAGAGCGCGAGCGCGTCCCGCCAGATCCGGACGAACCGACACCTCATCGAAACCGGCCGTCGTCGCCAGAAGAGCGACCGCCCCGGCCTGGTCGGGAGCGATCTCGAGGACCAGGGCGCCGGGGCGGGTCAACCACCGCGGGGCACCTGCCACCACGGCCTGGATCGCCTCGAGCCCCGTCGACCCGGCGATGAGCGCCTCGCGGGGCTCCCAGTTCGCCACGGCCGGGTGCAGAGAGACGACCTCGTCCTCGGCGAGGTAGGGGGGGTTGGCCACGATCAGGGCCACCCGTGCCTGAAGGTGGACGGGAAGGGCCCCGTACCAGTCACCGGCCCTCAGGTGGACCCTCCCGGCCACCTGGGCGCCCAAGTCCGCCCGGTTGAGCGCCGCCACCGCCAGGGCATGGGGGGAGGCGTCCGTGGCCCACACGGTGAGCGCCGGGTCCTCGATGGCGAGGGACAGGGCGATCGCCCCCGAGCCGGTGCCCAGGTCGACCACTGCCTCCCCGGTCCCCGCCGAGCCTGTCGCCCGACCCGACCGCCCGGCCCGGAGCCGGGCCAGCTCCTTGCGGGCGACCTCGGCCACGTGTTCGGTCTCGGGCCTCGGGATCAGCGCCCGGGGATCCACCCTGAGATCCAGACCACGGAAGCCCCAACGGCCGAGGACGTACTGCAGGGGCTCCCCGGCGGCGGCCCGCTGCAGCATCGACCGACACCGGGCGACCGCCTCGAGGGGGACCCTGGCGCCGGGGTCGCCCAGCAGCCTCGCCGGCTCCCACCCCGACGCCCGCTCCACCACCCACCGGGCCTTGGCGTAGCTCCCGAGGACCGCCCGCGCCTCGGCCAGCAGGTCTGCCAGCCCTGGCCCGACGGGCTCGACGGGGAGGCGGTCAGCCCCCTCGGACCGGACCGGGCCGCCGGTCGGCGGAGGGGGGGCGATCTCGGGGAGGCCCGGCCCGCTCAGCGCCCGGCCTCCAGCAACCGGGAGCGATCCAGGGCGATCAGGGCATCGCTGATCTCGTCCAGGTCGCCCGCAAGGACCTGGTCCAGGCGGTGCAGGGTCAGGTGCACCCGGTGGTCGGTGACGCGGTTCTCCTTGAAGTTGTAGGTGCGGATCTTCTCCGAGCGGCCTCCCCCGCCCACCTGGCTCCGACGCTGCTGGGACACCTCGCCCGCCTGACGGTCCCGCTCCGCCTGCAGCAGGCGAGCCCTCAGGACCTGCATGGCCTTGGCCCGGTTCTGGATCTGGCTCTTCTCGTCCTGCATGGCCACCACGATCCCGGTCGGCAGGTGGGTGACCCGCACGGCCGAGTCGGTGGTGTTCACGGACTGTCCCCCCGGCCCGGTGGAGCGGTAGACGTCCACCTTGAGATCCTCGGGGTCGATCTGGACCTCCACCTCCTGGGCCTCGGGCAACACCGCCACCGTGGCCGACGAGGTGTGGATGCGCCCCTGGGACTCGGTGACCGGCACCCGCTGCACGCGGTGGGGACCCGCCTCATGGCGCATGCGTCGCCACACATCGTCCCCCTTGAGGACGAAGCTGATCTCGTTGAGCCCACCTCGTTCAGACGGATCGGAGCCCAGGACCTCGAGCTTCCATCCCCGCCGGTCGGCCCAGCGGAGGTACATATCGAACAGGTCCTTGGCGAAGAGATTGGCCTCTTCGCCACCCTCGGCCCCGCGGATCTCGACGATCACGTTCTTTCCCTCGTCGGGATCACTGGGCAGCAGGAGCACCTCGAGGTCGTGGTCCAGGCGGGCCAGCTCATCCTCGGCCTGGGCGACCTCCGCCCGGGCCAGCTCACGCTGTTCCCCGCTGGCCTCGGCCACCATCTGCCGGGCCACCTCGAGGTCCTCGGCTGCCGCCTGGCGCTCCCGGTGGGCGCGCACGATGGCCTCCAGCTCCTTGTGCCGACGGGAGAGGTCCCGAACCCGGCGGGGATCGGCGAGCACCTGGGGATCGCCCAGGGCGGCGACCACCTCCTCGTACTCTCGCTCCACCCCGGCCAGTCGGTCCAGCACCAGCCTCAGGCTACTGGGCAGCACGTGGTCCCGAAGGGGTCCGGCCCGGGAACGCTCAGGTGCGACCCAGCCCCTGCCAGGCGGTGGGGACGGGACGCACGTCGGCCGGGCGAGACAACGCCGAGGCCAAGGCCCGGG
>DASQQH010000435.1:0-5182 GCA_035643555.1 Acidimicrobiales bacterium
CGAGCGTCCCGCCGTGGCCTCCGAGCGGGCCGCAGCTCCTCGCCCCAGCCGGTCGCTACCGGCCGCCTGCCGGTAGAGAGGCCACGATCCGATCCAGCTCCTGACGCCCACGACCGCCTCCTGTGCGAACTCCGACGCCCCCTTGGCTGGGCGCGTCCCTACCCGACCCGGACCGCCCCCATACCCGGGCCCCACCCGCGCGAGGGGGCCCGGCCCGGTCCGGGAGACCGCCCCCGGGGCCACCGTCGCCCGTCGGCGATCGGCACGCCGGTGGCGAAGACGACGGTCCGCCATCCGGCGCTGCCGGGACCATGGCGATAGCGGCCCTGGGCGCCGGGGTATGATCGTTCGGCCCCGGGCGACAAGGAGGTCAGCAGGGGAGGTGGCGTGACAGCACGTAGCGGGGGACGGCCCATGACGGCGCCCCCCGGGAGTCGGGGCCTCCTCGGCGCAGCCTAGAGTTGGGAAGCTATGGGCGGGTTCGGTCACTACCTCTCGAGCAACTCGAGCGATCTGCTCCAGCAGGTCACCGGTCAGGTGGAGATCGTGGCGTTGTCGGTGTTCATCGCCGCCGTGATCGGCGTCGTCGTCGGGGCCCTGACCTCGCGCAGCCGTATGATCAGCGGGCTGGCCATCTCCACCAGCGCGGTGCTCTTCACGATCCCCTCGTTCGCTCTCCTCGGCCTCTTGATCGCCCCCCTGGGCCTCGGGTTCCTCCCCGTCCTGGTGGCCCTGGTGGTGTACGCCCTGCTGCCGATCGTGCGCAACACCGTGGTCGGGCTGAACGGTGTGGACCCCGCGCTGGTGGAGGCCGGGTGGGGGATGGGGATGGGGAGGATCCGCCTGTTGTTGACCGTCGAGTTCCCCATGGCCTGGCCGGTGATCCTGGCCGGCATCCGGGTCTCGGTGCAGCTGACCATGGGGATCGCCGCCATCGGGGCCTACGTGAACGGACCGGGTCTGGGGAAGGCGATCTTCGACGGCCTCAACAACTTCGGGGCGGTGAACTCCCTCAACTCCGCTCTGGCGGGCACCATCGGCATCCTCATCCTGGCCCTCCTCTTTGACCTCGGCTTGCAGATCGTCGGACGGTTCACGACCACAAGGGGGATCCGTGTCTGACAGTGTCTCCGGGTTCGGGGGAGGCGAGCCCATGATCCACATCCGGGACGTGACCAAGCAGTACGAGGGACAGGGTCGTCCCGCGGTGGACCACGTCTCCCTCGACGTCGCCGCGGGGGAGATCGTCATCCTGGTCGGGCCCTCCGGGTGCGGGAAGACCACGACCCTCAAGATGATCAACCGGCTCATCGAGCCCACCTCCGGAGAGATCCTGGTGGCGGGCACCGACGTCATGCAGACCAGCCCGAAGGAGCTTCGTCGGCGCATCGGCTATGTCATCCAGCAGGTGGGCCTCTTCCCCCACATGTCGGTTGCCCGCAACATCGCCCTGGTCCCCCGGATGCTCTCCTGGGACAAGCAGCGCATCGCCAACCGGGTGGACGAGCTGTTGCACCTGGTGGGGCTGGACCCTGCCCAGTACCGGAACCGACGTCCCCGTCAGCTGTCAGGTGGCCAGCAGCAGCGGGTGGGCGTGGCCCGGGCCCTGGCCGCCGACCCCCCCGTGCTCCTCATGGACGAGCCCTTCGCCGCCACCGATCCCATCACCCGGGAACGTCTCCAGAATGAACTGCTCCGTCTCCAGGCGGAGATCCAGAAGACCATCGTCTTCGTCACCCACGACTTCGACGAGGCGGTGAAGCTGGGGGATCGGATCGCCGTGCTGAGCGGGGAGTCGCGCCTGGCCCAGTACGACACCCCCGACAACGTGCTGGCCCATCCGGCCGACGACTTCGTCGCCCAGTTCGTGGGTACCGGGGCCGCGGTGAAGCGCCTCACCCTCGCCGAGGTGGGGACCCTCCCGGGTCGGGCCTGGGACACCGCCCAGGTGGGCGAGACCGGTGCGGCCCTCCGCTCGCGCCTGGCCCACTCGGCCCACGACCGGCTCCTGCTCCTGGACGAGGGCCGCCGCCCGGTCGCCTGGGTGACCGCCGAGGTTCCCGAGGGGCCCGTGGGTGCCGACCAGGGGCGGGCGGTGCAGGCGGTGTCCACCCGGGCCACCCTCTTCGAGGCGCTCGACCTGATGCTGAAGACCGGGAGCCCGGCCATTGCGGTCACGGGCGAGCACGGCGAGTACCTCCATGTGGTGGAGACGCCGGCCATCATGGCGGCAGCGGCCTCGGGCGACGCCAAGGCGGGGCCGGAGCCCCCCGCCGGTACGGACGGCCCGGACGGCAGGCTGGAGGTCTCACCGTGAGCACGGCACTGGCCGAGGAGTCAGCCGAGTTCCTCCCCGCCACCGAGGGCGGGCCCGAGGAGGAGCGCCCACGGGGCCAGAGGCGGCGGGCCACCCTCCGGGCACTCGTCCGCTACGGCACCACCCCGTTGATCATCATCGTGGTCTCCGGGGTCCTCACGTGGTGGGCCACCAGCCTGCAACTCGACGCCTTCGAGCTGCGGACCATGACGGTGCCCTACATGATGACCCACATCGAAGAGCACGTTGAGCTCACCGTGCTGTCGACGGTCGGGGTCATCGTGGTGGCCGTCACCCTGGGCATGGTGGTGACCCGCCGGCGGACGGGGTTCTTGTCGCCGATCGCCATCGGAGCCGGCAACATCGGCCAGGCCACGCCGCCCATCGGCCTCATCGTGCTCCTGGCGCTGGTGCTCGGCGTCGGGTTCTGGGTGGCGGTGCTGGCCCTGTTCATCTACGCCGCCCTGCCGGTGCTGCGCAACACCGTGACCGGCATCGAAAACGTCGACCCGGGGGTCATCGAGGCGGCCCAGGGGATGGGCATGGGCAACCTGGCCATCCTGTTCCGGGTGCAGCTGCCCCTGGCCCTGCCGGTCATCGCCGCCGGGGTCCGGACCGCCCTGGTCCTCGACGTGGGCACGGCCACCATCGCGACCTTCATCAGCGCCGGCGGCCTGGGGGACATGATCGTCTCGGGCATCAGCCTGGAACGCACACCGGTGATCGTCACCGGGGCGGTCACCACGGCGCTGCTGGCGCTGGCCTTCGACTGGGTCGGCGGCCTGCTCGAATCCGCCCTGAAACCCATTACCTGACCACTGGATGCGTACTACGATGCACGTCATGCTCAAATCCAGGGCCAAGGTGAAGGTGGGGGCCCTTCTGGGCGTCGTGACCCTGGCGGCCGCCGCATGCGGCTCCAGCACCACCTCGAATTCAGGTAGCTCCACGGGCTCGACGACATCGTCGTCGTCGGGCTCGACGGCGAATTTGATCAAACCGGTGTCCGCCCTCAAGGGGGCCAACATCGTCGTCGGGTCCAAACAGTTCAACGAGCAGTTGCTGTTGGGCCAGATCGCCATCCAGGTCCTCAAGGCCGCGGGCGCTAACCCCGTGAACAAGCTCAACCTGGCTGGCAGCACCGTCGCCCGCAATGCCCTGACCTCCGGGCGAATCGACATGTACTGGGAGTACACGGGGACGGCGTGGTTCACCTACCTCAAGCACACCTCGCCGGTGCCCGGGTCGGCGGCCCAGTTCCAGGCCGTCAAGAAGCAGGATCTCAACCAGAACCAGATCGTGTGGTTCGACATGGCCCCCATGAACGACTCCTACGGGATCGCCGTGGGACCGGCCTTCGAGTCGAAGACCCACGTGAAGACCCTGTCCCAGATGGCCCAGATGAGCCACAGCAACCCGTCCCAGGTGACGCTGTGCGTGGAGACCGAGTTCAACACGCGGACCGACGGCCTCTCCGGGATGGAGAAGACCTACAACATGAGCATCCCGCCGTCGAACATCCACGTGGTGAACCAGGGGATCCTGTACCACCTGGGCGCCACCGGCTCCCCGTGCAACTACACCGAGGTCTACACGACCGACGGCCTGATCGAGCAGCTGCACCTCACGGTCCTGCAGGACGACAAGAACTTCTTCCCCAAGTACAACGCCGCCCTGACCATGAAGCAGCAGGAGTTCAACAAGTACCCGCAGCTCCAGCCGTTGTTCGCCCCGGTGGCGGCCAAGCTCACCACGCCGGTTGTCACCCACCTCAACGCCGAGGTCTCCAGCGGGAAGACGCCCCAGGAGGTCGCCCACTCCTGGCTGGTCCAGGAGGGCTTCATCAAGGGATGAGGCAGGTCCCGGACCTCGGGCGTCGACGCGGCGGTCGATCGACGCCCGAGGCCGCCGGGCGCTGACCGTTCCCCGCCGGTGCTCGGGGCGTGTCGCTCCGTCGACCACCGCCCCGAGCCCATGCCCCGGTTGGCGCGGGTTGACGGGCCGACATCGCTCGGGAGCCCGCTGGGACCCACCGTCCATGGCGCCCTCGGGGGCAGGCCGACGGTCGGGGCCGTCCCGGTGGGAACGCCGGCGGTCGCCCGGTCGATCTGCGGGGACCCGAGCCCCGGGTGGGGACCGCCGCAGTCGTCGGGCATCGTGGGCCGCACCGGCGGGAACCAGGGGCGCCCCCTGCCGGGGGTCACCCAGGTCCGCCTCGACCCACCGGCGGGTCGAGGCGGGGGTTCAGCTGGACACGCCCACCCCGCCCCGGGTCTCGGCGCCGTAGTGGTCCTTCTCCTGCGCCAGATCGAGCGGGGCGATGTGGGAGCGGGCGGCCAGCGCCGCGTCGTCCAGGGCGTCGGCGGGAACGAGCCAGGCCACCTCGAACTCGATGCCGTCGGGGTCCTTGGCGTAGAGGGACTTGGTGGTGCCGTGGTCGGCATGGCCGACCAGGGCGCCGGCCGCCGACAGGGTGGCCGCCAGGCGCTCCAGCTCGGCCAGGGTGTCGACTTCCCAGGCGAGGTGGTAGAGACCGACGGCGCGCCGATCGGGCGCGGCCGGGGCCGCCGGCGATCCCAGCGCGAACAGACCCAGGTCGTGGTCGTTGGTGGACCCCGGGGCCTGGAGGAACGTCGCCCCGTGCAGGCGCCGCGGTCCCATCGCCACCTCACGGAACCCCAGCACCTGGGTGTAGAAGGAAACGCTGCGCTCCAGGTCGCTCACATAGAGGACCGCATGGTTCAACCGGGTGACCGGCACAAGAACTCCTTCCTCCCCGATTGCCAGGCTAGCGGGGACGCCGCGGCGGGAACGACCGCCCCGGCGGCCGTCCAGCCGGTCCCGCCGCCCGCGCCGGTCGGGGTG
>DASQQH010000436.1:0-2626 GCA_035643555.1 Acidimicrobiales bacterium
AACCTGGCGCTGGCGTGCGACCTGGTGGTGCTCTCCGCCGACGCCCGGCTGTGCCAGGTGTTCGTGCGCCGGGGCGCCGTCCCCGACGTCGGTGGGGCGTGGTTCCTCCCGCGCCTGGTGGGCATGCAGCGGGCGAAGGAGCTGATGCTGGCCGGCCCGGAGATCGACGCCGTGCGGGCACGCGACCTGGGCCTGGCCAACGCCGTCGAGCCGGACCCGGAGGCCACGCTGGCCGCCGCCATCGAGCACGCGGAACGCCTGGCCGCGCTTCCCGCCTACACGGTGGCGCTGAGCAAGAAGCTGATCAACCACAGCGCCGGTACGGACCTGCGCGGCTCACTGGAGCTGGAGGAGGTGACCCAGGCGGCGGCGCTGCGTTCAGCGCCTGCAGTTGAGGGGTTCGAGGCGTTCCGGCGACGACGCCGGGACGTGTAGGGACGGAGAGGGTGCAGGCAGAATCAGCTTCACCACGGGTGGCGAGGCTGGCTTTTCCGGGCCGACGACGGAGGACGCGATGAGCACGAGCTACGAGGTCATCGACGGTGTCGCCTGGTTGACCATCGACCGCGAGGAGGCCCACAACGCCCTCTCGAAGCAGGTGCGTCAGGACCTCTGGGAGCACACCCGGCGCTTCGTCGACGACGACTCGACGGCCGTGCTGGTGCTCACCGGCGCCGGCGACAGGGCCTTCTGCGCCGGGGGGGACCTCAAGGAGATGGCCGACCACGGCCTGGAGATCCCTCCACCCGACTTCCTGCCGCAGTTCGGCCGCAACATCGACGTGCCGAAGCCGACCATCGCCGCGGTGAACGGCGTCGCCTACGCCGGGGGGTTCCTGCTCGCCCAGCAGTGCGACCTGGTCGTCGCCGCCGAGCACGCCCGGTTCGCGATCACCGAGGTGAAGGTGGGCCGCGGCTCGCCGTGGGCGGCGCCCCTGTCGTGGCTGGTGCCGCCGAGGGTGGCCCTGGAGATCCTGCTCACGGGCGATCCCCTGGACGCCCACCGGGCCCGGGAGGTCGGCCTGGTCAACCACGTGGTCCCCGCCGCTGAGCTCCGGGACCACACACAGAAGCTGGCCGAGCGGATCGCGGCGAACGCGCCGCTGTCGGTGGCTGCTGCCAAACGCACCGCGTACCTGTCCGCCCACCATCGCCTGGACGAGGCCTACGAGCGCGCCGAGGAGATCTGGGCGCCGGTCTACCGGTCCCAGGACGCACAGGAGGGCCCCGCCGCGTTCCGGGACAAGCGGGCCCCGGTCTGGAAGGGGAGATAGATGGCGGTATCGATGGCCGACCTGGCCGATGACCTGGCCGCCGAGTCCGCCGTGCTGCGAGACGTCCTCGCGCCCCTGCACGGGCCGGACTGGGGCCGGGAGACCCCCGCCGAGGGCTGGACGATCGCTGACCAGGTGACCCACCTGGCCTACTTCGACGACGTGGCCGTCGAGTCGGCGATCCGCCCCGACGAGTTTCGTGCCGAGCGGGACAGGATCGAGGCCGAGGGCGGGGTGGACCCAGATGCGGTGGCCAACCGGTTCCGCCACCTGCCAGGCACGGCCGTCCTGTCCTGGTTCGATCAGGCTCGGGACCGGCTACTCGCCTCCTTCCGGCCGCTCGACCCGTCGCTGCGGGTGCCGTGGTTCGGGCCGGCCATGAGCGCAGCGTCCTCGCTCACCGCCCGGATCATGGAGACCTGGGCACACGGCCAGGACATCGCCGACACCCTCGGCGTCGTTCGGGAGCCGACCGGCCGCCTCCGCCACGTCGCCCATATCGGCGTCGGGGCGCGTGACTTCAGTTACGCCACCAACGGGCTCACCGCCCCCCGGGCCCCGGTCCGGGTGGAGCTGACGGCGCCCGGCGGGGAAACCTGGGCGTGGGGGCCAGAAGGGGCCGCTGACCGGATCACCGGCCCTGCGCTCGAGTTCTGCCTCCTTGTCACCCAGCGCCGGCATCGCGACGACCTCGACCTGGAGATCGCCGGCCCCGCCGCCGTCGAGTGGATGAGGATCGCCCAGGCGTTCGCGGGACCACCCGGCACCGGGCGCGCCCGGCGACCGTCCGCGAAGGAGGAGGCATGACGACCGACCCCAGGGTGGCCCGTCCGATCCGCATCGGCAACTGCTCCGGCTTCTACGGCGACCGGGTCGACGCCGCCCGGGAGATGGTCGAGGCCGGGGACGTCGACGTGGTCTGTGGCGACTACCTCGCCGAGCTGACCATGCTCATCCTGGCCAAGGCCCAGGCCAAGGACCCCTCTGTGGGATATGCGAAGACGTTCCTCACCCAGGTCGAGCAGGTGCTCGGCACCTGTGTCGAGCGCGGCATCCGGATCGTCGCCAATGCCGGGGGGCTCAACCCCGCCGGACTCGCCGACGCCGTCCGGCAGGTCGCCAACCGGCTCGGGGTGACCGCTCGGGTCGCCCACGTCGAGGGCGACGACCTTCGTGACGACCTGTCGGCCATCACCCCGGCGGTGCCGGACAAGCCGGTCTCGGCGAACGCGTACCTCGGCGGCTGGGGCATCGCCGAGGCCCTCGGGGCGGGAGCCGACGTCGTCGTCACCGGGAGGGTCGCCGACGCCTCGCTCGTCACCGGCCCGGCCGCCTGGTGGCACGGCTGGGAGC